>NZ_VLTE01000441.1:0-278 GCF_007558965.1 Bacillus sp. HY001
ATGTCAACATACTTGTCTGTGAACGGCGCTAAGTAATTTTTTTAATAAAAGCTGGTGGCCTTAGCTTCACTTTTCGCAAATCCCTCTTTTATATCCTCGAATTTTTTAAAAGACAATAATGTGCATAGTCCAGATCTTTCAAGCAATTTTTCATTCGAGTCACTAATGGCTCTAGACCTTCTTTCATCAGTCTTTTTATTGGAGTCAAATTGAATTAATCAAAATTTTGTTCCATCGACACCTTTTTACAACTTCCCTTTATATTATTCAAGTTCCTT
>NZ_VLTE01000442.1:0-266 GCF_007558965.1 Bacillus sp. HY001
ATTTTATCCATTACATTTCGTGAAAGATAGCTATTCCCATATTCATCTTCAGTTTTTTGTGAAAGGTATTTAAAAAGAGATTTTAAAGCCGAAAAGGTCCTGTTAATTGCTTTGATTTCAATACCTTCACCCTTAAGGTACATATGAAATCGATTCACTTCATTTAAAGGTAGGCTTTCTAACAATTCAATTGGAATTTCATGTATTTCAGTTGCGACATTTCCATTTATGACCGCTATTCGTTTCTCAATCATCCATTTAAAAAA
>NZ_VLTE01000443.1:0-211 GCF_007558965.1 Bacillus sp. HY001
CGCTTCAAGCAAGATTTGCTCATGTTGCGGAGTAAAATACGACCATTCAGTTCAACCAGAAGGACAGTGGAGTTTAAAAATACGTGAGTGGTGTTGTGCTTCATGCAATAGCGATCACGATAGGGATGTAAATGCGTCGATAAATTTATCAAGATGGGTAAAATAAATGCTTGATAATAGGAGGTAACGATACTGCCTCGTGTGGAGTGTT
>NZ_VLTE01000444.1:0-216 GCF_007558965.1 Bacillus sp. HY001
GAATTTTTCAATGGACACGATTTAACTTTATCTGTAGATAGGAGGAAGTTGGAAAATAGCAATTATATGGATTTTGTTACACCGTTCACCTTTAAGATTAAGTGAGATACAAAAAAAATTTCTTGATATGAATCAATGCATGTTAATCCGACGATTAAGAGAGTTAGAGGAAGATAAAATAATTACTAGGTGTGTATATCCTATAGTACCTCCAAA
>NZ_VLTE01000059.1:0-66342 GCF_007558965.1 Bacillus sp. HY001
GTTTTCAAAGAACTACTTGGTCGCTCATTTGCGACTTCCTTATGTTAACATCTTCGTTTTTCGATGTCAACTAAGTTTTTCAATTTCTTTTTTGTCGTTTTCTGCGTTTCCGCATCAGCGACGGTTATTAATATATCATGCAGTACATACAGGGTCAATACTTTTTATAAAAAAATTTCACATCCCGTTAAAATCTTAAAACCATGTTCCAAAAACCATTATAACCTCCCTTCATTCTTCATCATACTCCATATCTCCTATCTTATTGGTTTATCACATTTACGAACGAGTGAAAATTCTAAATTTTATGTTATATTATTATTATAGGGGAGTGGTGAGAATGAGCATTAAGTATTCAAACAAAATCAATAAAATCCGGACCTTTGCATTAAGTTTAGTATTTATCGGCCTCTTCATTGCATACTTAGGAGTCTTTTTCCGTGAAAACATTATTATTATGACAACATTTATGATGGTTGGCTTCTTAGCTGTTATCGCTAGTACTGTCGTTTACTTTTGGATTGGCATGTTATCTACTAAAACTGTACAAATTATTTGTCCAAGCTGCGATAAGCCAACAAAAATGCTCGGTCGTGTCGACGCATGTATGCATTGCAACCAACCTTTAACAATGGATCGAAATCTAGAAGGAAAAGAATTTGATGAGAAATATAATAAGAAGAGCTATAAATCATAGGTATATACGGGTACAATGTAGCCTTACAAAACTAAACAGTAAAAGGTGATTTCTTAACCAAGAAATCACCTTTTGTATTTATCCTTAATTAAATTAGATTCTTCACTGAACATTGTAAACCCTCCTGAACCTAACGCGATTCCCATATACAATAAAGAAAGAGGCTGACGTAAAGCCGTCAGCCTCTTTCTTTATTATATATTACGCCTTATGACACTCTGGACAAACGCCATAAATTTCTAAGCGATGACTATTAATAACGAAGCCTGTCGTTTTCGCAGCTTCCTCTTCAAGCTGTTCCAAACCTCCATAAGGAAAATCAACAATCTTACCACATTTTTCGCAAATCACATGATAATGTTGACTTGTAACATAATCAAATCTACTTGAAGCGTCTCCATAAGTTAATTCCTTTACAAGTCCAACCTCTTTAAATACACGTAAGTTATTATAAACAGTTGCAACACTCATATTTGGAAACTTACCTTCTAATGCTTTATAAATGTCATCCGCTGTTGGGTGCGTCATAGATTCCACAAGGTACTCTAAAATAGCATGACGCTGTGGAGTAATGCGTACACCCGTATTTTTCAGCATTTCTAGCGCTTCTTTTAATTCTTCTTTGACCACCGTCATGCACCCCGATTCTATACGGATTATTATTTTATAATTCTTATAAAGAGTGTACTCCTTTTCTTATAAATCGTCAATATTTCTACTATAAGTATGTGGTTTATTTTTGTATATAGCCCTATTCTTATATATCTTTCCCCATTTTCTATACATTTACATAGAAAAAAAGTGCGACATAATCGCACTTGGAATACTATCATCTGAGGAGGTATGCCCTACACTTCACTTTATGTAAGACGATAAAATATGTATAGACACTTGCCTTACTTCTATATATTTTATCTCCGCAGTGAATTTATTTTATATAAGAAAGAACATCCTCAATATGTCCTTTCACTTTCACTTTACGCCATTCTTTTACAAGCTCACCGTCTTTATTAATAAGGAATGTAGAACGCTCGATTCCCATGTACTCTTTCCCAAAGTTCTTTTTCAATTTCCAAACATCGTACAATTCTGCTACCTTATGATCTTCATCTACTAAAAGCACAAATGGAAGTTCATGCTTCTCAATAAATTTCAGATGTCTGTTCGCTGAATCAGGGCTTACACCAAGAATAACTGTATCTTTTTCTTGGAATAATCCATATGCATCTCGAAAATCACAAGCTTCAGTTGTACACCCTGGAGTCATATCTTTCGGATAAAAATATAGAACTACATTTTTATCACGAAAATCAGCTAAGCGAACTTGTTCCCCGTTACTTCCCTCTAATGTAAATTCTGGAGCCATTTCTCCTACTGTGATCATTGTTATCACTCCTACTCTTTTCTTTTACTATATCAAATGCTATCTTATTTTTCATTGTCTATTACAGACCTCATGACAAAAGCAAACGGTAATGTATATCCAATTAGCGCTTCTGCAATTGCAATCCATCTCCCTATTCCAATCGGAGCTATATCACCATACCCAACGGACAATAAAGTAACTGCGCTAAAATATAAGCAAATTTCTACAAGTTGAAAAGATTGGGCATGCAAGCTTTCTCCATCTTCTTTCAAAACTGCAAAGCCCATTTCTTCTAATACAACATAACTTAACCCAAACGCAATCAATACCGTTGTATAAATTAAAAATAAGGAGGCTAAATTATAAAGCGAAAAGAAACGCCTAGAATCTGAATATGAACTCCATAACAATTGGACACTTCTCAAAATAGCAATTGCTACAATTAATAGAATAAATCCCCATAACATGTCCTCCACCTCATTTTATATGTATGAGACAGCTATTGGATTTATCCCTTAGAAACAAACAAGCTTCTATAATTAATTCCCAGCACCACGGTACCTTTTTACCCCTTGATTCCAAAGAGTAATTGCAATCGTAAAACAGATAACCCCAACGAATGGTGTTGCAAATGCATAGCTATTCCACTCTGTTTTTCTTAAAAAGTATGCCGCTGGATACACTCCGACAAACGCAAATGGTAAAACAAACGTTAAAATGAAACGAATCACACGGTTATAAATGTTAACAGGATAGCGACCATAGTTACCTATGTTATACATTAGCGGCATAATTGAACTTTTCGCATCCGACCAAAAACCAAGGCTTGCAAGCGTAACAAATATCCCTCCGTATACAAGGGCGCCCCCTCCTACCATCAGTAAGAATAAGAAGAAATCGTACCAGTAAAAAGATAATTGCAACTCCACCGCTGCGTAGCCCATTACAATTATTCCTGTAATCGCTCCAATTAAAGATTCAAGCTCCATTCTTTCTAATATAATTTGGAACAAACTATGAATCGGTCTCGTTAATATACGATCCATTTCTCCTTTAATAATGTAACGATCATTAAAGTCCCATATGTTAAAGAAAGCTGAGAAAATGGCAAACGGCACTAAAAAGAAACCATAAATAAAGATAACTTCTTCTCTACTCCAGCCTTTTAATGCTTGCGTATGCCCAAACACAACGAGAATAAAGATTAAATTAACAGCCTGCAGTGATAAATCAGAAAGTAATCCAACGATAAAATCGCCCCGATACTCCAATTTTGTTTTTATATATTGACTTGCATATTGCAAAAATAGGTTTATATATATCATCTCATCATCCCCCCTGTACAATTAGACGTTTTCTCGCCGTTCTCCACATGAGTACAATTGGAATAATAAGTACAATTGCCCAAATTACTTGGAATAATAATGCCTCATACAATTTACTTCCTTGTATACCTTCTGAAAAAATCATACTCGGAATATAACTAATGGCCTGAAACGGTAAAAACACCATCGCCTTCTGAGCCCATAACGGATAAAAACTAATTGGTAATAATAGACCTGAGAACAAATCAATAACAACACGTTTTGCATACATAATTCCACTATTGTTAAATAGGAAGAACGTGAGCATTCCCGTCATTAAATTAATTTGTGTATTAATAATAAAACTAAATATTAAAGATAAGAAGAAATATAACCACGTTTGAAAATTCGTTGTGATTTGCAATGAAAATAATAAGGTAACGATAACCATACCTGGAATGGAAAAGAAGGCAAAACGAAATATTCCTTCACCGAGACCTTGCATTACTTTCATCCCTAAATAGTTATATGGACGAATCAGTTCTACCGCTACACGTCCTTCTTGAATCTCCATCGCAATTTCCCTGTCTATATTATTAAAATAAAAGGCACGTGCCATCCACGCAATTGCGATATACGTAGTCATTTGCGAAATAGATAAACTTTCAATATTCTCTTTTCCGCTATAAATTGCTTGCCATAAAAAATAATACGCACCGATATTAATTGTATAAATTAAAATCCCGCTATAATAGTTTGTACGATACGCAAGCATCATTAAAAAGCGAATCCGGATCATTTCAATATACTTACCCATGTTTAATACCTTCTTCATAAATGTTACGAATGATTTCCTCTGTAGACACTTCGTTAATTTTTAAATCTTTAATTTGAAATGCTTGTACTACTTTAGAAATAAGCATTGAAATGATAACTTCTTCATTCGGTATTTTTGCAACCCACGCGTTTTCCTCTTTTGCTTTCGACCAAACGACATGACTATCTGGCATAACCATTGATAAAGCCTGATAGGAAACTGGTGCAATAAATTGAAAATGTATTTCCTTCTCTGCTCCCCACTGCGTACGAAGATTATTTAAAGAACCGTCATACATAATATTTCCTTCATCCAGCATGATAACGCGCTCACATAAAGCTTCAATATCAGTAATATCATGGGTTGTTAATAAAATTGTTGTTTTATAGCGTTCATTCATTTCTTTTAAAAATTCACGTATTTTCAATTTCACAAGAACATCTAACCCAATTGTAGGTTCATCTAAAAATAATAATGGCGGATTATGAATTAATGCTGCGGCTAATTCACAACGCATTCTTTGACCTAGAGATAACTTTCGAACTGGCTTATCTAATAAAGGACCAATATCTAACGTTTCAATTACGTGCTCCATATGCTCTTTATACTGAGCGTCTGATACACCGTACACCTTTTTTAATAAACGAAACGATTCTTGTACAGCAATATCCCACCAAAGTTGCGAGCGTTGACCGAAAACAACACCAATTGTTCTTACAAATTCTTCTCTCTGCTTATGTGGGTTCATCCCATTTACTAAAATCTCTCCTGATGTCGGAGTCAAAATCCCCGTAAGCATTTTAATTGTCGTTGATTTACCGGCACCATTCTCACCAATATACCCAACCATTTCACCTTGTTTCACAGTAAAAGATACGTCATTTACTGCTGGTACTATTTTATAATTACGATTTAATAAATCGCGAAATGCACCCTTTAAACCTGGACGACTTGAATAGGCTGTAAACTCTTTACGTAACCCTTGTACCTCAATTACCGATTTCATAACCGGACCCCCTTCCTAAATGTCACAACGAATAGTTTACCCAACTGCCTTCTCTATCACAAACAATACGTCTTTTCGAAAAACATGTTAGAATAATACATAGATTTTTGTAAGGAGATGAATTGTAGTGAAATTCACAAAATCAGAAGCATTACATAAAGAAGCTTTAGAACATATTGTTGGCGGCGTTAATAGTCCTTCTCGTTCTTTTAAAGCCGTTGGCGGTGGCGCTCCTGTTGCTATGGAACGTGGAAAAGGTGCTTATTTCTGGGATGTAGACGGAAATAAATATATCGATTATTTAGCAGCATACGGTCCTATTATTACTGGACATGCTCACCCGCACATTACAAAAGCAATTACAACAGCTGCTGAAAATGGTGTACTTTACGGAACACCAACAGCGCTAGAAGTAAAATTTGCAAAAATGTTAAAAGAAGCAATGCCTGCATTAGATAAAGTCCGCTTCGTAAACTCTGGTACTGAATCAGTAATGACAACAATTCGTGTTGCTCGTGCTTACACAGGCCGCACAAAAATTATGAAATTCGCTGGTTGTTACCACGGTCATTCTGATTTAGTACTTGTAGCAGCTGGATCAGGCCCTTCTACGCTAGGAACTCCTGACTCAGCCGGTGTACCACAAAGTATCGCTCAAGAAGTTATTACCGTTCCATTTAATAATGTAGAAACTTTAAAAGAAGCATTAGATAAATGGGGACATGAAGTAGCAGCTATCCTTGTAGAACCGATTGTTGGAAACTTCGGGATTGTAGAGCCAAAACCTGGCTTCCTTGAGAAAGTGAATGAACTTGTTCACGAAGCTGGCGCACTAGTAATTTATGATGAAGTTATTACTGCGTTCCGCTTCATGTACGGTGGTGCTCAAGACTTACTTGGCGTAACACCAGACTTAACAGCGCTTGGTAAAGTTATTGGCGGCGGACTTCCGATCGGTGCTTACGGTGGTAAGAAAGAAATTATGGAACAAGTTGCCCCGCTTGGACCTGCATATCAAGCTGGTACAATGGCAGGAAATCCTGCTTCTATGGCATCTGGTATCGCTTGTCTAGAAGTTCTTCAACAAGAAGGGCTTTATGAGAAATTAGATGAACTTGGTGCGATGCTTGAAAAGGGAATTTTAGAGCAAGCTACAAAACATAATATCGATATTACATTAAACCGACTAAAAGGTGCTTTAACTGTATACTTCACAACAAATACAATTGAAGATTACGATGCAGCACAAGATACAGACGGTGAAATGTTCGGTAAATTCTTCAAGCTTATGCTGCAAGAAGGCGTTAACTTAGCACCTTCGAAATATGAGGCATGGTTCTTAACGACAGAACATACAAAAGAAGATATTGAATATACAATCGAAGCTGTAGGCAGAGCATTTGCTGCTTTAGCGGAGAATAAATAATCCCGTCATTACAAGGAAAAAAGAAAGCACATCTTTCTTTTTTCCTTTTTTCTATTTCATAAATCCCTCATTAATAGTATAATTATTCATAATTATCTGTTTAATTTTCTTTTATATCCTTACTATCCTTGTATACAAGGCTGCTCACGCCTTAAATAGTAAGATTATTCAAACTTCAATAAGAGGGGGGATTGACGGATGCTCAATAAAACAAATACATGGACACCGTCTTTATTTCGAGGTTATAAAAATGCAGAACACGATGCGTGTGGAATCGTTTCCGTTATGGAGAAACAAAAAATTCCTACAAAAGAAAACATTGACCTTTGTATACAATCACTAGTCAAAATGAATCATCGGGCTGGCTTCATTAATGGTGAAGGAGATGGAATCGGCATTCACATTGATGTCCCAAAAGCACTTTGGAATGAAAAACTAAAAAGTAGCGGATATAATCCAACGATCGTGGATCATCCCCACTTTATCGTTGGACATTTTTTTCTAAACAAAAATGCAAATATAGTTAATTTAAAGAATCATATTCGTACGCAATTAAATAACGAAAATTTCACTATGATTTTCGAAAGTGACGACGTAACAAATTCCGATGCACTCGGTCCACTTGGTAAACAGGAAGAACCTTTATTTTGGCAAGTTGCTCTTATCGCGGAAAATAAAGTTAAACATATTGAGCAAACATTATTTTCAGTAACGATTAAAATAGAGGAAAACGAAGCGATTCATGTTGCTTCTTTAAGTCGTGACCATGTTGTATATAAAGTTCTAGGTGCTGGGGATACACTTGTTGCCTATTACAATGATTTACAACACCCACTTATCGCTTCAACTATGACACTTGGACATAATCGCTATTCTACTAATACATTATCTAATTTTTTTCGTGTACAACCATTTAGCGTTCTCGGACATAATGGTGAAATTAACACAATTGCAAAATTACGCGATCAAGCTGAAATGATCCATGTTCCACTTACTGCTGGGGGCAGTGACTCCCAAGATTTAAACCGCACCTTAGAAACTCTACTTGTTCAATACGACTACAGTTTATTTGAAGCAATGGACATACTATTCCCACCAATTATTAATGAAATTAAACTTTATGAACCACATTTACAAGATTTATATACGTATATACGTGAAGCTTGGGGCCATTTTGCGCAAGGTCCAGCTGGTATTATTTCACGTTATAAAGATGAAGCTGTTTTCAGCGTTGATTCCCTTGGACTACGACCGGTATGGAAAGTTGAAACAGAAAGCTCTTATATTTTCTCTTCTGAACCTGGAGTTGTATCACCAACTGAATATGTAGCAGAACCGAAACCACTCGCTCCTGGAGAAAAAGTCGGCCTAAAGTGGAATGAACAAGATGAGCTTGTACTCTACGAATACGATGACTACCAAACTCAAGTATATAACCGTTTTAAAAAACGAGTGGATACTAAAGGTTATCATTTAAACTTATCCATCCCTGAAACGAAAGAAACCTCGGGACTATGTGATTCTATGCAAGTTGAGACGAAGCAATATGTTGCTTTTGGATGGGATCGAGAGCATATTCAACTTCTTGAACAGATGGCAACAAAAGGCGTTGAGCCAATTCGCTCACTGGGGCATGACTCACCACTTGCCGCACTCGATACTGATAGACGAAATATCGCTGACTTCATTAAGGAAAGTGTAGCTGTCGTTACAAATCCAGCAATCGATCGCGATCGAGAGGTCGAACACTTCTCCACACGAACGATACTTGGAGAACGCCCAAGTTTATTAAGCGGTGCTAAACAACCATTTGTAGTTGAAATGCTTTCCCCCGTTATTTTAGAAGGAAGTGTAGCACAATCTATTACAGAGGAATTACAAACAATTACGTACGAACAACTTATACAGCTATTCAATACTCATAGCTCTATCGCTACAATCTCTGCTACATTCAGTCCGGCAGAAACTTTACAATGCGCCTTAAATCGAATTAGTTCTGCAGCGATAAAGGCCGTGAACGATGGAGCTTCCCTACTATTAATAGACGATGCCGACGCTCATCTAAATGAACGGTTATGGATTGATCCGCATTTAATTACCGCTAAAGTACATCAAGTATTAAGCGAAAATAAATTACGCCGAAACTGCTCTCTCGTTATACGTTCTGGTGCCCTTCGCTCCTTACATGATATCGTCACACTGTATGGATTAGGAGCAGATAGTATTAATCCATATTTATTATTTGCAACCGTAAATGATGGGACAAAAACACCCATTACGAATTTATATCACGCTCTTAATAAAGGGCTGGAAAAAGTCATTTCAACAATTGGAATTCATGAATTACGCGGTTACGGTCGCCTCTATTCTTCTATCGGATTACATGAGGAAATCGCAAATATATTACAAATTACGAATTTCTTCGGTTCAAATAATTTAGCCTTTTCGCTTGCTTCACTTGCTGAAGATGCACAAATGCGCGCAGATGATTACAACGATCCTAAAGTTAGAATGCGAAAATCTTTTCATATATTCCCGCGAATTTGGAAAGCAATCGGCGATGTCGCAAAAGGAAACTCTTATGATGATTACCGTGACAAGTTAAGTGAATTAGAAGAAAATAACCCAATTGCAATTAGACACCTAGTTCAAATGAAAGAAACAAAACATATCGTTCCGGCTGAAGAAGTGTCGATCCGCATTCAAAATCATGATTTACCATTTATTATTAGTTCCATGTCATTCGGTTCTCAAAATGAAGTTGCCTTTCGTTCGTATGCAGAAGCAGCTGACCAGCTAAATATGATCAGTTTGAACGGTGAGGGCGGCGAAATTAAAGACATGATCGGAAAGTATCCACATACACGCGGACAACAAGTTGCATCTGGGCGATTTGGTGTAAACGCCGAACTACTAAATTCATCAAACTTAATTGAAATAAAAATTGGTCAAGGCGCAAAGCCTGGTGAAGGTGGACATTTACCAGGTTCAAAAGTAACAGCAAAAATCGCTGAAGCACGTAACGCTACAATTGGCTCAGATTTAATTTCACCTTCTAACAACCATGATATTTATTCCATTGAAGATTTAGCTCAAATGATTACAGAAATTAAAACCGCCAATCAACTTGCGAAAGTAGCTGTAAAAGTTCCTGTTGTCCCTAACATTGGAACAATTGCTGTCGGTATCGCAAAAGCTGGCGCTGATTTTATTAACATTAGCGGATTTGATGGCGGTACAGGAGCTGCACGTATTCACGCATTGCAACATGTAGGCCTTCCTGTAGAAATCGGTGTGAAAGCCGCTCACAATGCTTTATTAGAAGCAAATATGAGACACAAGGTAGAAATTTGGGCAGACGGTGGTATTCGAAGTGTGAATGACGCCTTGAAAATCATGCTTCTTGGGGCAAACCGTATTGGATTTGGTACATTATCCATGATTGCAATCGGCTGTACAACTTGTCGCGGATGTCATCTAGATACTTGTCACGTTGGAATTGCAACACAAATTGAGTCTGAAGCTCAGGCGAAAGAACATGGATTACGCCGCTTCGTCCCACGCGAATTAGAAAGCGCCGTTGCTGGATTATTACATTTATTCACCACTTTTGGTGTAGAACTAAAACGATTAACAGGAAATCTTGGTTATACAAATTTACAAGAAATTGTCGGACGTTCCGATTTATTAGAACAAGTTCGAGGCGAAAATTCATTAGACTTATGTAATTTACTACAAACGATAGAACATCCATCTGTTACACAAACAGAATACGTACCGGAAAAACAATTTGAAACAGTTCATTCCCCTCATTCGAAAGAATTAGTAGGCGTTGGCGTAGAGCAACGCGTTATGGGTGGTCTAGAATCTTGCTATCGCGTTCGTAGTAAATTATATGAAGACACGAAGCTTGAACCACTTACATTAAAGTATACGAATGGTTCTATTCCCGGAAATGGATTAGGTGCTTACAATAGCGAGAACTTATTTATACACGTAAATGGCGGTGCACAAGATGGCATTGGTAAAACCTCCTTTGGTGGTGGTATTTATATAACGAAAGCAAAAGGAAAAGACGGCATATATTATAACGGTTCTGTCGGAAAAGGTTTTGGATACGGTGCACAAAAAGGATCGCTATACGTTCAAGGCAATGCTGATGCTCGCGCTGGTATCCGCCTCTCTGGAGCAGACATGATAATTGGAGGGCGTATGACAAAGCCACTCCGTGAAAGAGAGCAAGGGAATATAGGGGCATACTCTAATATTAAAGGTTTCGCTTTTGAATATATGACAAATGGGCGAGCGCTTGTTTTAGGGGATCCTGGTCCATGGATTTGTGCTGGTATGACTGGCGGTGTTGTATATTTACGTCATGATTCAAGCTTAGGTTTAACTGAACAGGCTTTAAAAAGAAGAATCGCAAAAGGAGCAAATGTTACATTACAACCAATTAGTAAAAATGGTGTGCAAGATGTGACTGAGTTATTGCTAGATTATATTCGTGTATTAAATGAGCATGAGCAATACGAGGAAGTTGCTTTATTAACACCGTTACTCGATGATATGCAGCAACAGTTTTTTGAAATTATCCCGAAAAAAGAGCAGGCTGATCCATCTATCTCAACAGAGTGATATACCTAACTTTCATTTTCAAGAATAAATTGACGAAGTACACTTCTCATAGTAATCTATAGTAACAATTTGAAACCTGCTGAAATTCAGCAGGTTTTTTTACTAAAAATTGATGTTTAAAAAGAATTAGGAAAAAGTATAAATGAATCTTAATTTCTTATTAACGTCACTAAAATATCACTTGCTAACATATTGTAATGAATGTATAGTATCATGTTGTACATTCATTATGACAAGAGAAAGGATCTTATTAAGGGTATGAAACTTGGTGCTCGCATTTTAAAAACGGGTATTGCCATCACATTAGCTTTATTTGCTTGTATTTTACTTCAATTACCGAGTCCGGTATTTGCGGGAATCTCAGCTATATTCGCTGTTCAACCGTCTGTATACCGCTCGTATTTAACTGCTCTTGAGCAAATTCAAGCAAACGTCATTGGCGCGGTATTCGCTATCGTATTTGCTACTGCTTTTGGACATAATCCTTTTATTATTGGATTAACATGTATATTAGTAATTGCGCTTACGTTACAATTACGATTAGAAAACACAATATCAATTGCTTTAGTAACAGTTATCGCCATTATGGAGTATCAAGGCGAAGATTTCTTCAGTTTTGCCTTACTTCGCTTTGCGACGATTATGATTGGAATTATTGCGGCTTCACTTGTAAATTTAGTGTTTATGCCGCCAAAATACGAAACAAAATTGTATCATCGTATCGTTGATAATACAGAAGAAATTGTAAAGTGGATTCGAATGAATAGCAGGCAAGCTTCTGATTTTACAACGCTAAAAACTGATATTGATCGTATGAAAGAAAAAATGATCAAACTAAACCATTACTATTTGCTGTATAAAGAAGAAAGAAGCTACACGAAAAAAGTACAGTTCGCAAAAATTCGTAAGCTCGTTTTATTCAGACAAATGTTAGCGACGACAAGCCGTGCTTTAAGTACGCTAAAATCATTACATCGTACTGAAAATGAACTGCGCTATATGCCAGAAGAATTTCAGGAATCTATCCAAAACGAACTTGATTCATTAACGCATTATCATGAACAAGTGCTATTAAAATTTATTGGCAAAGCAAAAAAACAACAATCCGTTGAAATGCTTGATGAAGTTGAAATAGGTAAACAAGAATTAATTGATATCTTTATGGATTATCAAAACAAAGACGATGAGGAAGCGTATAAAACATGGCTACACCTCTTCCCTCTAATTTCTGCCATTATTAACTATAGTGAAGAAGTAGAGCACTTAGATTTACTTGTGGATAGCTTCTACACATACCATAAACCAGAAGCAGAACTCCAAATCGAAGATAAAAAAGAAGACGAATAAAGAAAACAGCTCCTTTTACGCTAAAGGAGCTGTTTCTGTTATATGTTGAAGTTGATATAAATTGTAATAAAACCCTCTTTTTTTCATTAACTCTTCATGAGAACCTGTTTCTTTAATTTCACCATCTTCAATATAAATAATCGTATCCACATGCGTAATCGTCGCCAATCGATGTGCGATTATGATCGTCGTTCGATCAGCAGCTAACGTCTGAAGCGCCTCTTGAATATACCGTTCATTTTCTAAATCTAAAGCTGATGTCGCTTCATCTAATATAAGTAACGATGGATTCTTTAGAAACACTCGTGCAATCGCTACACGTTGCCTTTGCCCACCAGATAACTTCACACCGCGTTCCCCAACGACAGTATCATAACCATCAGGTAACTCTATAATAAAATCATGAATTTGCGCAGCTTTGGCAGCTGCAATCACTTCTTCCTCTGTAGCTTTCGGATTTCCATATAAAATATTTGCCCCGATTGTATCACTAAATAACAAATTATCTTGCAGTACAATTCCAATATGACTACGTAAATTTCTCATATCATACTTTCTAACATCTATCCCATCTACATAAACTGCGCCTGAAGAAACATCATAGAAACGCGGGATTAAACTAGCAAGAGATGACTTCCCTCCCCCACTTGCTCCTACAAGTGCTACCTTTTCTCCTGGAAACATAGTTAATGAAAGGTTATGTAATATCTCTTTTTCATCTGAATTGTAACGAAAAGATACATTATCAAATATCACTTCACCATTTAATTTTTTCGTTTGTACCGCACTTGGCACATTCACAATATCGTATTTCTCATCTAACAATTCAAACACTCGATCCATCGATGCGAAAGACTGCGTTAATGTCGTAGAAGAATTAACAAGTCGGCGCAGCGGACTATACAAACTATCCATATATCCAACAAAGGCAACCATAGTCCCCAATGTTAATTGCCCCTGAATCACTTCGTACGCTGCAAAACCGATCACAAGTAACGGTCCTAAATCTGTTAACGTATTCACTGCCGAAAATGTTCTCGCCGTCCAACTCGTATGTGTTAACGCTTTCGTCAAAAACTCATTATTTCTTTTTTCAAACTGCCTACCCTCATACTCTTCTAACGCAAAGCTACGTGTCACTTGCATCCCTTGAATACGTTCATGTAAATACCCTTGCATCGTTGCTAAAGCTTGTGAGCGCTCTTTCGTCAATTTCCGAAGGCGTCCGAAAAAATATTTCACTGCCACTACATAAATAGGTAAAATTAATAGCGCAACAAATGTTAATTTTACATTCATAGAAAACATAACAATAATAGCAATGGCAATTGTTGCCGTATCTAACCAAACATTCATCAAACCAGTAATTACAAAATCCTTCGTTTGTTCTACATCATGAATGACACGTGAAATAATCTCTCCTGTTTTTGTATTCGAATAATAGCGTAAACTCAACTTTTGCAAATGACCAAAAATATGTTTTCGTAAATCATATAGTATTGTGTTCGCGATACGCTGCGCGAAATATTGACGATAATATTCAATCGGCGGTCTTAGTACTGCAAAAATAAAAAAGGCAATCCCAACAGCTGTTACTAATTGGGATGTTTTATCTTGAAGTGACCCTCCGCCTTGAATTACATCATCGATAATATATTTTAATAACCACGGCATAATAAGCGGGATGCCGAATTTAACTAGACCAATCATAATCGTAATCGCAATAAGCCATCGATATGGTTTAACAAATTGCAAATATCTTTTTATACCCTGCACATAATCCCCCCTCTAATAGGACAAACCTGCTGGGAAATCCCCTGCAGGTTCGTTTTAATTTCTGTACATTAAATATCTTTCATACCACATATCTACGAAATCAGGCGCGAATGGCCCTTTTCTCTGATGAATCCATTGCGTTAATTGTGCTACATTTCGTTTTAAAATCGTATCAATAACAGGTGGGTATTGCATAATTTGACTATGCTTTTCATACTCATCTTCATCTAAAAGCGTATATGTCATATCTGGATACACTTTAATATCTAAATCATAATCAATGTACTTCAATGCCTCAGAATCATATGCAAAAGGTGAGCCTAAATTACAATAATAATATACTCCCTCTTCCCTTAGCATCCCAATCACATTAAACCAATAGTTTGCATGAAAATAACAAATTGCTGGTTCACGAGTAATCCATGTTCGGCCATCTGATTCTGTCACTACTGTACGATCATTTGCCCCGATCACAAGACTCTGTGTCCCTTTTAAAATTGTTGTCTCTTCCCACATTCTATGAATGGAGCCATTATGTTTATAACTATGTATTTGTACTCTTTCTCCTTCTTTGGGAAATCCCATATATGCTCCCTTCTTTCAACTGCAAATGCCCTTTGAACTGCATCCACTTTTTTTCTATTATAACTTTTTTGTCGAAATTTTAAAACTAAAGCGACAAGACTCTGTTTTTTCACACTGTATACCATATCTCTAAGCTTCTTAGGTGCTAGATCCTTCGCTACATTATTTAGACACGAGGAAGTGAGAATAGAAAAAGCCCTTCCTTATTTCTCTCTAAAGAAGGGCCTTTCACCGAAAGGTAACAATATGTCTTATCCTAAATTCGAAATCATTTTTTCAGTTTCAAAAGATTGAATCACACTATTTGTTTGCTCTTCAAATTTCTCATGTAACAGTTTTAACGCTAATTCTGTTCTATATATTTCTTGGCGGATAAAATGTAATTCCTTTTTATCGCACGTATCCTTTTCGCTCATTTCAATTTGCTGATACTTCTCTAGATGCGCTTGTAACTTTAACAACTCATCCATCGTTTCCAATTGCTCTCCTACCAACTTATCAAAATCGTTCATTACTTACCCCCTTTTGGACTTATTTATCAGTTATTATTCCTCATTACATATTTCTAATCTTTAACTTCCTTCTCCTTTGACTACATTTGTTGACTTATTAGAAGTTATGTCGTTCACTTTCTTTTCATTACCATGGCCCAAGCACAAAGAAAACACTTCTCTTGAGTTAGAGAAGTGTTTTTCTTTCATTACTGATTTGAACTAGAAGATTGTGATTGTTTTGCAGCTGATTGTGCATTTTGTTTTTGTACAGCATGCACATCTGTTTCAGTTGCAAATTCTGTACCATAACTAGCGTTTGCACTTTGTGCACCAGAAGCTTGCGCTTTCTTTGCTTCTGATTGTGCGTTTGCTTGTTTTACTGCTTGTACATTTGTTTCAGTCGCAAACTCTGTACCATAACTAGCATTTGTACTTTGAATGCTAGCACCAGAAGTTGCTTTGTTATAACCTTGTTGTTTTTTACTCATCTTTCTCACCTCCACAACCAATAATGTAACCAATTCCTTTAGAAGCTATCCGTCATTTTCTTTTGAAAAAATTTTGTATATATCTCTCATCACCCATTCAAACTATAGAAAATGGAGGTGGAAATATGTATATAGGACGCGATATGACTGAACTAACGATGGTTTCAAAAAGTGAATGGAAAGAAGATGAATTAGCTTATTTTCATCATTCATTACAACAGATTTTGCCTTATTTAAATGCAGAGGGTCAAAGTATTTACAAAGAAATTGTAATAGAAATTGAATCAAGAGGTGGCTTACAAGAAGGTGAAGCTAATTGGACTCATGGGACAAGAATTTCTTATGATTAAAAAAGTGTTCCCAATCTAGGGAACACTTTTTTACTTATTGCATCGTAATTTTCTCAACGCAATTCTCATAAATCGTACGATGCGATTTCGAGAAAGGTAACTGCTCAAATGCTTCTTTCGATACAAATTTCAATGTATCTGTTTCAACAATATCACCGGTTACTTTTCCGTAAAACACAAATATATCCCAAGTACGATGTGTAAACGTATGTTGCACATTCATTGCGTATTCTTCAATAGAAATCGAGAGCTCAAATTTTTCTTTCATATAATCTGTAAGCTGCTCTTTCTGGTTCCGAATCCCTTCGCCAAGTTCAGCATTTGGAAACTCCCACATGTTAGCTAATAACCCGGTACTTGGACGTTTATTAATGACGTAACGACCATCTTCCGTTTGAAGTACCCCTGCAACGATCGGTACCATTGTCGGAGCCTTCGCTTTACTTTTTACTGGTAACTCCTTTTGAACACCTTCAGCGTATCCTCGGCAATGCTCACGTACTGGACAAAGTAAGCATGCTGGATTTTTGGGAATACAAATCAGTGCACCTAATTCCATCAAACCTTGATTAAAATAAGATGGGTTTTCAGCCGAAATAATTTCACGTACAATCTCTTCAAACACTTTTCTAGTTTTCGGTTTTGCAATGTCATCCCATACTGATAAAATACGGGATAATACACGCATAACATTTCCGTCAACTGCCGGCTCTGGTATACCATATGCGATACTTAAAATAGCACCTTTTGTATAGGGTCCGACTCCTTTTAATTTTTCGATCTTCTTTACATCATTCGGTACAATCCCGCCGTATACTTCTTTTACTTCTTTTACGGCCGCATGTAAATTTCGTGCTCTAGAATAATACCCTAAACCTTCCCACGCTTTTAACACTTCTTCATCATCTGCATTTGCCAAAGCTTCTAGAGTAGGAAACTTCCCCATAAAATTCGCGTAATATGGTTTTACAGCTTCTACCCTTGTTTGCTGCAACATAATTTCTGAAACCCAGACGCGGTATGGATCTTTATTTTTACGCCACGGTAAGTCGCGTTGCTCTTTTTCAAACCAACCAATTAAATCATTTTGAAACTGCTCTATGTTAAAATTATTTAATATTTCAAGTGTCAAACTTGATCCCCCTCATTTTTTTGCATATAAGTACTATTATAAAGATTTTAGGAAAAAATTTAAGTAAGATGACATAGGAAATAGAAGGCAAAGGACTTGAGGTATCGAATAAAAAGAGTTACATTAATAAAAAAACGGAGGTGTATTTCTATGGACACAGCCACTCACCTTGTTATGGGCGTTACTCTAGGCAGTTTGGCAACGTTAGATCCAGCCATAGCACAAAGTGATATTGGACCACAAGCAGTTATGCTTGCTACAATTGCCGGTTCCAATATTCCTGACATCGATACAGTTTTAAAATTGCGTAATAACGCTAAATATATAAGAAACCATCGCGGGATTACTCATTCCATTCCTGCAGTGATTCTTTGGTCATTCCTTATAAGTGGCATCTCTTTCGCCTTCTTTTTAGACGCCCCATATTTGCACCTACTACTTTGGTCATTTATTGCCGTCTTTCTTCATGTCTTTGTAGATATTTTTAATGCCTACGGTACACAGGCATTACGACCCTTCACAAAAAAATGGGTAGCGCTCGGTATCATTAATACATTCGATACCGTCATTTTCTTTATTCATCTACTCGCTATTGCATGTATGCTCGTCGGTTCCCATAAAGGTTATACTGCCTTAGCAGCATATATATTGATGATCGTTTACTATATCGGACGGATTATGATGCATCGAAACATACGTAGCGTCGTATATAAACGTTTCAATAACGTTGAGAAGATAATCATTTCCCCTTCTTACAGATTTTATCATTATCATTTAGCAATCGTTACAACTGATTATTACTACGTTGCTAGATGGCATCGTGGTAACATCATGGTCTATGATAAATTCGACCGGGTACCGTTCCCAGATAACGCTATTATGCGCGCAGCGAAACAAGATGAAAACATCTCAGCATTTCTATCTTTTTCCCCTGTATATCGCTGGGACGTTTTCGATTATGATCATTATTACGAAGTTCGATTCATTGATTTGCGATATCGCAGTAAAGACTATTATCCATTCGTTGCAATCGTTCAACTCGATCATAATTTAAATATTATTAGTTCCTATACAGGATGGATTTTTAGTGAAGAAAAACTTCGAAAAAAGCTGGAGTTACTTCCACATTAAAAAAAGCGACTTAAGTCGCTTTTTTTAATGTTTCAAATGATCTTCTTGATTGATTAAATGACTATATTTCGGATTATTTGTACGCATTTCATGAAGGCGACCTCCATGATTATTAATCCATGTTCGTACCACTTGTTCAGTCATTTCATCACCTTGATAACGACCTGATTTAGCATAAGTTGTTTGAAAATCTTCCCACAATAATTCAACCCACGCACGAGCTTGTGCGTAAGAAAGTTTGTCATTTTTGTCTAATAATTCTTTTGTTAATGTTTCGTGAATATCATTCATGTTCTATTCTCCTTTTACCTATTTATTCCCTTAATTTCTAAAGGATAGTTTCTTCTATTTTGCACATTCTATAAGTGATACTTCTTAAATAGGTATCAACTGATGATGAGGAGGGCGTTCGCAATGGGTAAACAAGCCGAATTTTGGTCTGAGTCAAAAAACAACAGCAAAATCGACGGTCAACCGAAAGCGAAATCACGCTTCGCTTCGAAACGACCTAACGGCACAATTAACACGCACCCACAAGAACGTATGCGTGCTGCAAATCAGCAGGAAGAGTAGTACAAATTAAATTAACTTCCTACACGAGGTGATAAAGATGAGCTACCGTGATCGCTTAGATAGTCGTTCTGAATTATTTAACCATACGTGGACTCGTCCGAAACATGCTAAAGCGCAAGTTAACGGACAGACGCAACAAACCCAGTCTCTCATTATACTGGCGAATGAATGTAAAAAACGCCAATTTTAGAATCTCCTATCTCCTGTAACGCCTACCAAAGATGAAAACCAGAGAGATATTCGCTCTCTGGTTTTTATTTTTCTTGCAGTAAGGAAATCGGTATTCCAATCTCTTCATTATCATTTTGCTTATGTCCCCAAGCAAATACCCCATTGAAATACGTAATTTTAAATAATATACCAGGTTCTTCTACTAATTCATATGTCTCACCAATATGGAATTTATTTATGTCCGTCATATAAGCGCGAGCCATTGCCATCTTTCTCATTAATACATCGAACTCATTTACAATTCCAAGCTGCTCTGCCTTTATTGCTTGCTCTTTCAAAACCCCAATTTCTTCCCTTAGCTCATGTGGTGTCATCTCACTGTAGCGCTTTGGCATATTCATCTTATTCCCCTCATCCCTCTTCGCGTTTCATCTGCAAATATATCTCTATCTCATCAATAGAGAATCCTTTGCGATATAACGCTTGTTTCATCTTATTTTCGAATGTCCATCCATCATACTTCTTATATTTCTCATAATATTTATTCCCATGATAGTGTAACGCTTCTTGTTGCTGCTCGTCATCTTTTTCGTCTTTCAATCCTTCTAAACAAATTTGAATCACATCTCTAGAATATCCTTTACGAACGAGCATTTCGTCTAACTTTAGCTTCATTTGTAAAAAGGAATGCTTTTGATAAGACCTTTTCTTCTTTTCTATAAGAATTAAAGCATTCTCAATTTGCTTTTCCTTCGGATATTCTTGTAAACTATGCGTAATAATTAGATCCTGAACACCTTTATTTAACAACTCTCTTTTAATAACAGTGGGACCTTTTCGATTCACATTACTTTGCGTTCTCGTATATAAAACAGCGTACTCTTTATCATTAATATATCGGTCATGTAATAATTTCGAAACGACTTCAGAGATGATGGCCTGTCCCACTTCTTTTTTTCGTAAAAAATCTTCTATTTCTTGTTTCGTTCTCATTTGATAGGATAAATAGGAGACTGCTTGTAAATATGCTTTTTGTACCTCTTCATTGTACAAAATATTTCCTAACGCTATTTCATCAATTTCTAAGCCCTTTTGTAATCCGTGTTTTATTAAGATTACTTCATTCACACTAAACCCGTACTCTTCACCTTGACCTTTATCAATATAAATATTAAACCGTTCTTTCGATCGTTTTTGCACTTCTATTTTTGTAATGACAGCCATACTCTCACCTCTCTATTATTTTAACATAGTCAAGGAACGTTTTTGCTTTTCAAGAATATATATAATGAGGAGGAAATAATTGTGAGAATCGCAATTTCTGGTGGTACCGGCTTTATCGGTAAATACCTTTCTACTTTTTTTATTCAAAAAGGATATAATGTTTACATTCTTACTCGAAACAAAACTATTGAAACTTCCCGCCCTAACCTTCAATACGTACAATGGACACCAGATTTACAAACATTCCCCCTCTCTTCTATTGATGTAGTTATTAATCTAGCTGGAGAGTCTATTAATAGTAGATGGACAAAGAAACAAAAAGACTCCATTTTAAACAGTAGAATTCAAACAACAAAAGGACTCATTAAACAATTGCAAAAACTAAATACAAAACCACACACATTTATTAACGCAAGTGCTATTGGCTACTATGGAACGTCTGAAACTGAGTCTTTTACAGAACAGCATGAGATTCCTGGAAATGACTTTTTAGCAAATACAGTATATTCATGGGAACAAGAAGCATCTAAAGCTCGTTCTCTCGGAATGCGAACAATCTACGCTAGACTCGGAGTTGTATTAGGCGCAGACGGAGGAGCTCTTCCCAAAATGCTACTCCCTTATCAATTCTATATCGGAGGTACAATTGGATCTGGAAACCAATGGTTATCATGGATTCATATAGACGATGTCGTTCACCTTATTGATTTCATCATACACAAAGAAGAAATTGATGGACCTTTTAACATTACAGCTCCCCTACCTATAAGAATGAAGGAATTTGGAGAAACCATTGCAACTATAATGAAAAAACCTCATTGGTTACCTGTCCCTTCATTTATGCTTCACGCTTTATTGGGTGAGATGAGTATACTTGTACTAGAAGGACAACACGTATTACCTAGTAAAGCAATTAAACATGGGTATCAATACACATTTCCGGCAATAGACCATGCATTACAAAATATACTTTCGCATACAATGTAGTACTTCTAAAACACAGTTTTACAGGGGCCCCTTTCAAAACTTTCATGTTCTAGAATCCGGAGCATTATTACACAAATAATCTTTCAGTTACTTTCCCTTAAATTCCATTAATATTGTAAAGTAACAGAAATGAGGTACCTATGAAAATATTGCTCAAACAAGCCATTGTCTACCCTATTACATCCCAAAAATTTCAAGGGGATGTACTCGTTATAGGAGAAAGAATTGCCGAGGTCAAACCTTCCATTCAACCTACACAAGATATGACAGTTATAGACGCTCGTGCTCTTCATCTTTTACCTGGATTTATTGATGTTCATACTCATCTTGGTCTCTATGATGAAGGTACTGGTTGGGCTGGCAATGATGCAAATGAAACATCTGAAGTTTCAACACCACATATCCGTTCTTTGGACGGAATCCACCCTTTTGATATTGCATTTCAAGATGCTGTACAAAACGGAATCACAACTGTTCACGTTATGCCAGGAAGTCAAAACATTATCGGTGGTACTACTTGTGTAATAAAAACAGCTGGAACTTGTATTGATCATATGATTATTCAAGAACCTGCCGGCTTAAAGATTGCCTTTGGAGAAAATCCTAAAAAGGTCCATAGTAATGGAACAAAAGAATCCATTACACGTATGGGAATTATGGGATTACTTCGGGAATCATTCTATGAAGCACAGCACTACGGGCATGAAGCTGATTTTCGAATGCTACCTATCTTAAAAGCATTACGCCGCGAAATACCTGTACGTATCCACGCTCACCGAGCAGATGATATTAGTTCAGCTCTACGCTTTGCAACAGAATTCAACCTTGATTTACGCATTGAACATTGTACAGAAGGACACTTTATTGTTGAAGAGCTTTCAAAACACAATTTGAAGGTTTCAGTTGGCCCCACTCTTACACGCCGTTCTAAAATCGAACTTAAAAACAAAACATGGGATACTTACCATATATTATCGAAAAATGGAGTGGAAGTTTCTATAACAACAGATCACCCTTATACACCAATTCAATATTTAAATGTTTGTGCTGCTGTCGCAGTAAGAGAAGGATTAGACGAAAAAACTGCACTAGAAGGAATCACTATATTTCCAGCACGAAATTTACGTTTAGAGGATAGAATTGGCAGCATTGAGGTTGGAAAAGACGCTGATCTCGTGTTATGGACTCATCATCCTTTCCATTATTTAGCCAAGCCTGTACTAACCATGATTGATGGAAAAATAATTTACAAAAAAAATAAAAAAAACTAGTTTATTTTTTTGACTAGATAAAGTATTATACGATTATAAACTGAATGAAACCATAATCAATTTGTGTCGTGATTATCATTTTCAAATTGATGAATGGGGAAGGCAAATGGTGCGCCACCAGCGTTAGAAACTGGTTCTAGTGGGTTCGATTCCCACCCCGAAATTTTTTAAAGATTGATATAAAAATTTCGAGGGTGGGGTGCTTTTTCGTCATGCTACCCTCGTGTGAGGAGGAGTTAGTATGTTGAAAAAACGCGACTTACACGACAGCCACGTTCTATACGAGTTAATGGTGGATCCAGCTGTCTTCCCTTTTGTGCGTCAAAAGGCTTATTCTTATGAGGAATATTTATTTTTAACGAAACAAACGATTGAAGCTGAAGAGCGTGGGGAATTAATTTCACGCACAATTTTAGATGAATGGGGTAACCCTATCGGAACAATTACTTTATTTGATGTGCAAGAAAAAGCCGGATTTCTTGGAACATGGCTTGGCAAACCCTATCATGGAAAAGGCTATAATAAATTGGCGAAAGATTCATTTTTTAGTGAACTTTTCTATGAATTAGATATTGAAACAATTTTTATGCGTATTCGCAAAATAAATATTCGTTCTATTAAAGCTGCCGAAAAACTACAATATGTAAATCTAGCAAACGAAACAAGAAAAGCCGTTTATGATGAAATTAACGCAAATGAAGAAGTATATAACTTATATGAAATTCCAAAAGATCAATATACACTTGCTACAATGCGAGATACAACGTTCCAAGATGCTCACCAATTAAAAGAAGCATAATCTAAATTTTTAGAAAAAATAATTAATCATTAACATTTTGCCATATACGTATATCACCCCATGTCTTTGGAAACGATAGATAGTGACTTTAGGACACGAGGTGATTTGTAATGGATAAAAAGAAACGTGACAAAGCAAAAAACACATTATCTAGTACACAAGAGGTTCTCTACCAACGAGAATTTCGCAAAGCAGATCGCGCAGCGGGTTATCGCTCGAAAAGTATTTAAAGTGAGAATGAATAATTAGAAGTTTTCCCCCCTAATTATTCATTCTCATTACATATTTTTTCTACGTGATAGAATAGACAAAAAAGGTTCCTTATAAATAAGGAACCTTTTTTGTGGATAACGTTATCCACAAAAAAATATAGAATTGTGAATAAATTCTGCAAACCCTTCACAAATTTATATATTGTAACGCATAGTAAATGTTAGAATTGTGGATATTTTTCTAAAAATTGTGGACAATGTGGATATAGTTGTTAATATTTAGACTTTACTGTTTAATGAAAGCGTAATCTTCATGTGGATAAGTTAATACTTACTTTATCTTATAAAGTGAAACTTTAATCAGTGGGGGTTTTCTTCATCCCCCACTGATTATTAGCCCTCACCAATCGGACTTTTATGGGCAGTTGATCCCACACCTAACTTCTTTGCTTTCGCTGCATTTTGAGGTGGGGGTCTTACTGCCCATTAAAGCGGGATAAAACATAAAGAACCCTCTTTAAACATATAAAAGAGGGTTTCATATTAAGTAAATAATTGTGCAAGAGCAGGTGATTTAATAGGTATATGATTCGGTTCTACATGATTTTCTGCCAAAATTGTATCCACAATATGACCAGCTGGCTCCGGACGATAAATGCTTTTCATCGCTTCTTTCATTTGAAGAAGCTTCATATCATCTTGTAATAATGCCTCTGTCTTTGCAAAAACCTCACTATCATCACGAATGACAACTGCAGCTCCTTTTCTTTCAAAGTACATCGCATTTTCATTTTCTTGTCCTGGAACAGGCTTATATAAAATGACAGGTACTTGCAATGCTGCCGCTTCACTTAACGTAATACCGCCTGGCTTCGTAATCATACAAGAAGTAACACGGAATAATTCATCAATATTTTCAACATAACCAAATACTTTTAATGCATCAGGATTCTTTTCCTGTAACCCTAATAAATCCTGTTTTAACGCTTCATTTTTCCCACAAACGACAACTACTTGTAAATCAGGTACTGACATAAAGGATTGGCATAGTTCTTTTACACTTCCTAATACCCCATGAGCACCTGCTACAATTAGTAAAATCTTTTTATTCTTACATAACTGATATTTATTATATATAATGTCTGAATTGATCTTTAGTTCAAAACTACTACGAATCGGAATTCCAGTTTCAACAATTTGCTCCGCAGGCACACCGATATCAACCATAACTTTTTTCACGTGATCAGTTGCTACAAAATAACGATCTACTTCCCGATGAATCCATATTTTGTGCACACAAAAATCCGTTAATACGTTATACACAGGAATTGAAATACCTGTTTGCTTTTTCAACTCTGGTACAGCTATGATCGGAAAAGTATTAATAACAATATCCGGTTTCTCTGCTTGTAAAAGTAATTTCAAACGTTTTCTTCCAAAGTTCGCATACCAAGATGCTATTTTTTTATCATAAATTTTTTCTACGCCGTAATAAAACAAGCGGTATAATTCTTTTCCTATTGTATAACTTTTCAAATATAAATATTTTGTAATATCGGTTATAACTGGATGTGATTCTCCGAACAAATCACATACAATTACATCTTCAATTCCTTTTTGGCGAAATGTTTGTTCTAATGTTTTCGCTACTTGCACATGACCATTACCGTAATGTGCAGTTAATATTAAAACCTTGGGGTTTTTTATCAAACAAATCCACTCCTAGCTTATTGTTTCTCCATATTGCATATACGACAATAGGAAAAACATTTTCCTTAAAAATTACATAAACAGATTCTAATACTTCTCTTTCAGCTATGTACCTGTCGTGGATATGCAAAGCATATAAGATTGACCCCTTAATCCTATCTGTGCTCATATCTTTACATTATACTTTCCTATAAGAGCTTTCGCAATAACTTACAAATGTTCTCTATTCCATGATACTCACTCTTTTACTTCTTAATTCTTTTTACTATTTTGATTTCCCTTTACAATTATGTAAATTTCTCCACTTATTCCTTACAAAAATATGGATATTCTATTTTCAGTATACTCTTTTCCATATACATACTCTAGGTTTTATTGTGAAGAAAGCAAAAAGCCTAACCCAATATTTGGATTAGACTGCTTGTAAAATATGTCTTGCTTGTTCTACATTTTTTTCAGTAGGTGGTTCTACATTCGCAAGTGGATACTTATGTCCAAGTGCCTCCCATTTATATACACCAAGCTTATGGTACGGTAGCACTTCGACTTTCTGAACATTAGACAGACTTTGAATAAAGCTAGATAATTTTTGTAGATCCTCTTCATTATCCGTAATACCAGGAACTAATACGTGTCGTACCCAAATCGGTTTATTTTTATCCGATAAATAACGAGCAAATTGTAAAATATGTTCATTTGGTTTTCCTGTTAATTTACGATGTTTCTTTGAATCAATATGTTTCAAATCCAATAAAACTAAATCTGTGTAATCCATTAAAATATCTAGCTTATTTTGGAATTCTGGTTCTTCAGAATAACAACCACCCGAAGAGTCAATTGTTGTATGAATTCCAGCTTCCTTACATTTCTTAAATAATTCAATTAAGAAATCTAGCTGTAATAATGGTTCACCACCACTAACTGTTATACCGCCTCCAGAAGCTTCAATAAACGGAAGGTAACATGTCACATCCTGCATTACTTCTTCAACTGTTATTTCGTTTCCTTTACCAATCTCCCACGTATCAGCATTATGACAATATTGACAACGTAATAAACACCCTTGTGTAAATATGACATAACGAATTCCTGGGCCATCGACAGTACCACAAGACTCTACAGAATGAATTCTTCCTTTTACCATGTTACTTCCTCCTTTATTGAAGCAGCCTCCCTCTGCTATTTATATAAAGCAGAGGGACACTTTTTCACTTACATACTTTCATGCATTGTGCGGTTAATTACATCGATTTGTTGTTCACGAGTTAATTTAATAAAGTTTACAGCGTAACCAGATACGCGAATTGTTAATTGTGGATATTTTTCAGGATGTTCCATTGCATCCATTAATGTTTCACGATTAAATACGTTAATATTTAAGTGATGACCTTCTTTTACTGCATAACCATCAAGCATTGATACTAAGTTACGTACTTGTACATCATCTTCTTTACCAAGTGCTTTTGGAATAATAGAGAATGTATTAGAAATACCATCTTGTGCATCTTCATATGGTAATTTAGCTACAGATAATAATGAAGCTAATGCACCTTTTGTATCACGGCCATGCATTGGGTTCGCACCTGGTGCAAATGGTTCTCCAGTACGGCGACCATCTGGAGTGTTACCAGTTTTCTTACCGTATACAACGTTAGATGTGATTGTTAAGATCGACATTGTATGAACAGAATTTCTGTATGTTTTATGTTTACGAAGTTTATTCATAAATGTTTTTACAAGATTTACAGCGATTTCATCTACACGATCATCATTGTTACCGTATTTAGGGAAATCTCCTTCGATTTCAAAGTCAACTGCAATTCCGTTTTCATCACGAATTGGTTTTACTTTTGCGTGTTTAATTGCACTTAAAGAGTCTGCTACTACAGATAGACCCGCGATACCTGTTGCCATTGTACGAAGAACATTTGTATCATGAAGTGCCATTTCAATACGTTCGTAGCTATATTTATCGTGCATGTAATGAATAACATTTAATGTGTTTAAGTATAGACCCGCTAACCATTCCATTGTCATATCAAACTTATGCATAACTTCTTCATAATCTAATACTTCAGAAGTAATTGGTGCGTACTCAGGACCAACTTGTGCTTTAGATTTTTCATCTTTACCACCGTTAATCGCATATAATAATGCTTTTGCTAAGTTTGCACGTGCACCGAAGAACTGCATTTGTTTACCAATTCTCATTGCAGATACACAACAAGCAATTCCGTAATCATCGCCGTAGTCAGCACGCATAATGTCATCATTTTCATATTGAATTGCTGATGTTTTAATAGACATTTTCGCACAGTAGTTTTTAAAGTTCTGTGGTAATTGTTTAGACCAAAGAACTGTTAAGTTTGGCTCTGGAGCTGGTCCTAAATTATCTAATGTATGCAAGAAACGGAATGAGTTCTTTGTTACTAATGGACGACCATCTAATGCCATACCACCGATAGACTCAGTTACCCAAGTTGGGTCACCAGAGAATAATTCATTATAATCAGGTGTTCTTGCAAATTTCACAAGACGTAATTTCATAATGAAGTGATCCACAATTTCTTGTACTTCTTCTTCTGTTAAAGTACCATTTGCTAAATCTCTTTCAATATAAATATCTAAGAATGTAGAAGTACGTCCAAGACTCATCGCAGCTCCGTTTTGCTCTTTAATTGCTGCAAGATATGCGAAGTATAACCATTGGAATGCTTCTTGCGCGTTTGTTGCAGGCTTAGAAATATCAAAGCCATGAGAAGCAGCCATTTGTTTTAACTCTTGAAGGGCACGCATTTGCTCAGATAACTCTTCGCGTAAACGCATTGTATCTTCACTCATTACACCGCCAGTTAAATTCAAATCAGCTTTTTTCACTTCAATTAAATGATCAATACCATATAATGCTACGCGTCGGTAGTCACCGATAATACGTCCACGTCCGTATGCATCTGGAAGACCAGTAATTACACCTGATCTACGAGCCGCTTTCATTTCTGGTGTGTATGCATCAAATACACCTTGATTATGCGTTTTTCTCCAATCCCTGAAAATACGACTAAGTTCTTTATCCATTTCGTATCCATAAGATTCACAAGCTTGTTCCGCCATACGAATACCACCATATGGTTGTAAAGAACGTTTAAATGGTTTTTCAGTTTGGAAACCGACTACTTTTTCAATATCTTTATTTAAATATCCTGGTTCATGTGATGTAATAGAAGAAACAATTTTTGTATCCATATCAAGAACGCCACCGTTTTCACGTTCTTTCGTTGTTAAATCCATTACTTGATCCCAAAGTTGTTTCGTTGCTTCAGTTGCTCCCGCTAAGAAAGATTCATCTCCTTCGAAAACGTTTACATTATTTAAAATGAAATCGCGAACATCAATCTCTGCTTTCCATTTTTCACCTTTAAAGTTTTCCCATGCGTTTTTAACATTTTCTAATACTTGAGTCATCCTAATCTCCTCCATTTTTGATTAGTACAGGACTAAGATTTTTTATATAACAGCTTACACACTTAGAATACTACTTTTTGGCGAAAGTGAACGAAATAGTTGTGACATGTTTGTGAAATGTTGAGCAATCTACTATATGCATAGTGTTAACTTCACTTAAAAGTCTTTATAATTAACCCTTTCCTTAATTGTATTTTTTTGGTATCCTTATATACGAGTCCTATTTTGTAATACAAGAACAATACCCATTGTAGAGCTGTAATACTCTTATCTCCTAATCTGTTATAGTTTTTATAACAGAACAAAAAAGTGTACATATGTTGTACACTTTTTTTGTTACTACTCTAAAACATCTCTTTTTCTATTCCCATCATAGAATCCACCACGACTACCCTCTAATACAATTAATTGCTCGAATCCTTCTATATGATCACCTATAATTCGCAAGACAGCTGGAGGGTGACCTATTTTTGCAAAATGTTCACTGGGACGAATACGGTTCATCCTATCAACCTCTACACGACTTACACATGCAATCTCGAATCCCGACAAAATAGCTTTCACTTGAGCTACACAAGGTGAAAGTAAAGATCTATACCCGATTTCTTTCAAACACTTACGACTAAACGCATTCGGTACAGCGATAAGAGAGCCTACTCCTAGATCTTTTCTATCACAAGCTAAATTTAATGCATATTTAAATGCAGTTACAAGATGAAGCGGTACTCTTAAATCTAAATAATGATTTAGATCATTTAAGGCGACATCCATTCCATCTGCAATAGCTTTTGCGAAAGGATATAATTCCCTAGCTGGAATAACAAAGTCACCGTCTATAAATAATACAATTTCCCCTTTTGCAAAATAAGTTCCAAGTGAACGCCCCACATCATTTCCAAGTGCTTCTTTATATACAATTGTTGTTGCTCCCTTGTCTTTTGCAATCGTTGCCGTTTGATCAGACGAACCATTTACAACAACGATAATTTCAAAAGGTTCAATTTTGCGGAGCTCTTCTATAACGTTTCCAATTGTTTTCTCTTCATCTTGTACAGGAATAATGACCGATAATTGCTTTCCTTTATACAACTTAGATGTGACGCCCCATCCTTGATAAAAATCTTCGAAACTTAAAGTATGATAAACACACTCTCTTTTCCTATTTCCATCATAATACCCTCCGCGCTCATCACTGCCCGCTATTCGCTCCGCTACAGCTTCTATATGGTCACCTATCATCCGTTTTTCAGATTGAGAAAGACCCGTGCCATACGCAGCATGCTCGGTTGGCCGAAATTTATTTGGCGTAATAACATCTATTGCACAATGACGACTAATTCTCCATTTGCTTTGTACTAAGCGTAAATGAGCTACAATAGGATTCACAAAACATTCATATCCAATGCTTTGAACAACTTCTTTCGTCAACGCATGAGGTACAGATAATAAAGAATCAATTTTTAACTCTTCACGCTCTAACATTGCATTTAATATTTGGCGCCATACTGTCACGGAGTGCGGTTTTTGTTTCTTTAAAAATAGTGCGTCCAAATTATTTAAAACGATGTCGGCCTGATCATGTAAAATTGGATTCAGGAATAATTGTAATTTTGAAGTTTGAATAGCAAAATCTCCATCTATAAATAGTAGTACATCACCTATCGCGTGTTTTGCACCGACTGCGCGTCCAACATCGTTCCCGAGTAGCTCTGTATACTCAATTACTTTACACCCTAAACGACTGGCAACCTCTTCTGTACCATCGTTACAACCGTTTGCTACTACAATAATCTCTACTGGATTTAATCCTTTTACCGATTGAATAACGTCTGAAATCGTATCCGCTTCATTACATACAGGTATAATAATTGATAGCGACTTAGCCATTGTTTTCTTCACGAAACCATTTAATAGTTTCTTTCAATCCTTGTTCCCACGTTACTATCGCTTCAAACTGCACAAGTTCTTTTAATTTCGTTACATCTGGTCTTCTATTTGGAATTTCTTCAAAGCCATGTGGATATACCTCTTCGAAAGGAACTTGGACAATCTTTGAAGAAGATTTCGTTAGCTTTTTAATTACTTCTGCTACTTGTTTTATACTCTTTTCATTCTCAGAACCTATATTAATAATCTCACCATTTACCTTCTCATCCATTGCCCGAATCGTTGCCTCTACGGCATCACTTACATACGTAAAGCAACGTGTCTGCTTTCCATCTCCATATACGAGAATGTCTTCTCCTTGCAGAGCCGCACTGATAAATCGTGGGATTACCCCTGCATACGGACCATCTTTCGCTCTTGGACCATAAATATTAAAATAACGAACAATCGTTACAGGTAAACCTTCTAAAGCGTATCCTAAACATAATGTTTCTTCTAATGTTTTACAAATTGCATAACTCCAACGTATTTTAGAAGTCGCCCCGTATAATCGATCCCCCTCTTCAGAGAAGGGCGGCTTTGCTTTACCATATACTTCTGAGGTAGACGCAAAGACTACTTTCTTCTTTTCTTTTAGCGCTGCTTGTAAAATGTTTCTCGTTCCATCAAAATTCGTTTCAATCAGCTCTATACTCTTTTCCATTGTCGTTTTCACACCTAAAATTGCTGCTAAATGAAACACTACATCATGTTGATTTACTAATTCATAAATTGAGCTTTTATCTAAAACGCTTATTGGAATAACCCGAATTTCTTTCATTAACTCATCATGATATTTATTTTTTCCTTTATAGAAGTTATCCACGATTGTGACCCCATAACCTCTTTTCACCAATTCTTCAGCTAGATGCGATCCAATGAATCCTGCTCCACCTGTAATTAAACATTTTTTACTCATACACTCACCTTCTTTACAATTCCACGTGTATCTACTACTCGCTTCATTCCTTTAAAAAGCTTCCAATCGATATTAGAGTGATCAGTTAAAATTAAAATACAACCCGCTTGTTTCATGACTTGTTCATCCAAAGAAACAGATTGGTACACCTTATCTCCAAATTTTGCAGAAGAAATATATGGATCATGATATTCTATCTCATATCCTTCTTCTATTAACAATTCAATAATTGGCAACGCTGGTGATTCTCTTAAGTCATTTACATCTTTCTTATACGCAATTCCTACAATTAAAACTGATGCAGGTGATTGCACCATGCCTTTTACTTTCCGAACTATTTTCTCTGGCATTTCTTCATTAATTACATGTGCCGCCTCAATTAATTGACTAATTGCTCCATTCTTTTTTATTCTCCATTGAAAATATAAAGGGTCTACTGGAATGCAGTGTCCCCCTATCCCTGGCCCTGGCCAATATGGGGTAAATCCAAACGGTTTTGTAGATGCAGCTTCAAGTGCCTCGTAAAAATCAATTCCTAAACTTTCACATAGTGTGTTTAACTCATTTACTAATGAAATATTGACTAGACGCTGAATATTTTCAAATAACTTACACATTTCCGCTACTTTCGGAGAACTAACTGGAACAACTACATCAAATATAGTGCTATATAACTCCTGTACTTTTTGTTTACACTTTTCTGTTTGTCCACTAATAACTTTTGGAATCGTTTGAACGGAATAGTGACTATTAGCCGGATCAATTCTCTCAGGGGAATATCCGATATAGAAATCTTCTCCTACCTTTTTTCCTGTTTGAGAAATAATCGGAATGATAACTTCCTCGAGCGTACCTGGATATGTGGAGCTTTCGAAAATGAAGGTTTGTCCTTTTTGAAGGTGTTGTTGTATATAATGCGAGGCTGAAATGAGGGCACTTAAGTCTGGTTCTCTTTTTTCATTAATTGGAGTCGGAACAGTGACAATAACATAATCACTATTTTGAAAATCAGCAATACCTTGATCCGGTGTATTTACTATTAATTTTTTTTTATCCAATAAACTTTGTAACAATTTAGAAGAAACATCTGGAATATAACTTTCTCCTTTTATAATTGATTCTATTTTTCTAGTATCTTTATCTAATCCAATTACTGTATGTCCTCTCTCTGCAAAATGAACTGCTAAAGGAAGGCCAACATATCCTAATCCGATAATAGCAACTGTACTACTAACATTCATCTGTATTCTCTTCTTCCTTTCTCAATTGTTGAATTATATTTCTATCCCGCTCTCCATCTGTAAAACTCCCGCGTTCATCTGTGGATTGCAATAAATATGCAATTGCCTCAAGTTGGTCACCGAAAATACGGTCAAATGCTGGAATACGTCCATTTACAAATCCATGTTGCTCTGGGCGTACACGATTTGTTTTTATAACATCTACAAACTCTACCGCTGTAATAAAGAATCCCTCCAAAATAGCTTTCATTTGAGCTAGTGGCGGAATGATAAGAGAATCATATCCTATTTTCTCTATTACCTTTTTATGCATAGCATGTGGTACTGCCGTTAATGAGTTATTCCATAAATCTGGTCGTTTCGCTACCAAATTCACAAAATATTTTCCCATGCTAATTGGATCTGCCGGATGAAACATATCTAATAAACACTGTAAATCATTTAATGCCACATCATGCCCATCTTCAATCGCATGTAAAAATGGAATTAATTTTTTTCCCGGAATAACAAAATCACCGTCGACAAATAAACAAATATCGGCCGTGGCATGCATAGCTCCTATCGCTCGGGCCACATTATGTCCGAGTGCTTCCTCAAATTCAATAACGATAACATGCTCTAACTTTGCTTGTTTAATTGTCTCCATATCAGCTCCATTCGCAACCACTATAATTTCATCTACACCTGCTTTTTTTACTTCTTGTATAACAGATCTTATAGTCATTTTTTCTTCTGATACAGGGATAATAGCACTATATTTTGCTTTTTTCTTTTGTAATACAACTGGTTTATACTTTCCTACAAACTCTCTATCCCTAGTTCCTTCCGAAAAACCACCACGCTTACCATAGGTTTCGATTACGTATTGCAAAGCACGTAAATGATCTCCCATAATACGACTAGTCGCTTTCGGATAAGGCGAACCGGGAGATGTACCAGTATGAACAGGACGCACTTTATTTGTATGAATAACATCGACCGAAGCCATATCGACAATATCTACTCCTCTAGACATCGCCATTGCTTGAAACAGTGCTGGATCGGCTAAATTCCACCAACCAAATTTCTGAATAACTTCTCTACTTATTGCATGTGGAATTGCGATTAAAGAACCAACAACAAGCTCTTTTTTATCCAAATAACGATTCAACATAAACTTTCCAACTGTCGTATAATGCGGCCTCATCTTTAAATAAACGGACCATGTTAAATTATTCACAACAATTTGGTGACCTTGCTGAATTCCTTTTATGAAACGTTGCAATTCTTTATTATCAATAACGATGTCACCGTCTAAAAATAAAACAATGTCACCCTTCGCTTCTCTTGCTCCAATCGCCCGTCCAACATCATTGCCAAGAGAATATTTATAATAAATTACTCGGCAATGGTGTTGTAACGCTATTTCTTTTGTCCCATCTGTCGATCCATTATCTACTACGATAATTTCATAAGGTTTCAATTTCTCTACTTCTACTAAAACTTGTGATACAGTACTTGCTTCATTATGCACTGGAATAACAACTGATACTCTCATACTTGTATCACGCTTACCCTTCCAAGCGAACATAAGAAATAATAGGGATACGTACAACTACATCTTCCGGTGGTCCATAAGAAGGCGAAGTACGAACACTTACTGCCCCGTCTGTCACAGATAACAGAATACCTGCAACAATTTCGACCGCTGTCACAACTTGCACTAACTCACCAATATGATTACGCAATTCATCAGTAAATAACATATATAAGTCTCCTTTCTTACGCCTCTTTAATTGATATAATACTTGTAAATGGTAATAAAACTTCTGTTCCTATTCCTTCTTGCAGTGTTAAGAAATCATCACCAACTGCTACAATCACACCCGTTAACTGTCCAACCGTTACAGTAATTTCTACGTTTTTACCCAAATACTGCTCTGCAATTTCTTTAAAAGGTGATGTATTACATTCTTTTAAAATGTTACAAATAATAGATTGAAATCTACTTGATTCAATAAATTCTTCCGTAGCTTGCTTAGAGTTTCTTTGAATAAACCTTGCAAAGTTTTGCGAAAATAAAAGTCGTTCCACAGCAGGTAATAACTTATTATCTAAAAAATAATCCAATTGCCTATTAAACAATCTCGATAACTTTTTCCAATACTTACCGAACAGACACATACACTTCTCCTCCTATTATTTTTAAAGTATACAAAATACATCTATACATCTTAATGTATACAAAGCAGGCTTTTTTTGTGATAGGTAAGACATACATTTTTCAACGAAACAATATGTTCTAAACACAAAAAAAGATAGATGGTATCCCATCTATCTTTATATATATATTAATTTTTAATTGTAATTATGGCAGAGACACTGTAATAAACCGCTCGTGGCAATTCTGCCTGTTCACTTATAGAAGCTGTAACAAGTGAACCACCGCTTGCTGAAAAATACTTAACAGCTTCTAACGGAATACCATCCTCTTTCACATCAATATGCGTTCCATCTCGCCAGTCTATTTTCTGCATTGTTGCTGAAAGGTCCCCAGTCACTTTAGCATATTCTTTACCATCCACCCCTAAAAAAATCCATTCCCACTTTGTTAAACTTAGTACTTGTTTCAATTCTCCAATTTTCTTTCCCTCTACATCGGAAAAAATATAGAAATGGCGTACTCCCATCTTCTTTTGAACACGCAACAATCTTTCTCCCGAGTAATTATATAAATAAAATTGTTGCTTATGTAGTCCCTTAACAAAAAAAGAAAGTACAGCTTGCCATACACGTTGCATAACAAAATCATACTCTTCTTTTAAAAACCCTACTGCACTGCCATCTAACCCAAAGTATGTTATTACTTGAAATATCCCTACCTCTTTGCGAACAACAAATTTTCGTTGCTCTAATAATTCAGAAGCCTCTATATTATAAATTTCCTGCTTAAGCATTTTCGATCTTCTTTTTTCTATAAAGCTATATATTAATAATCCAAATGCTGGTAGTACAACACCTATTAATTTTAGATTTTCTTTCTCCGAAGTGAATAGCATCCCCTTTTTATATTCCATTACTAATCCAATTGCGACAATAATCCATACGATGACAGCTACAAAAAAAATGCGTTTCGCGTTACGTGCGTGATGCTTATGTATACCCATATCCCTCTCCCTTTTCCATTTATCCCGCTATTCGCCGTGCAGTGAGACCCCCACTGATTAAAGTTTCACTTTATTTCATTATCTCATTGCACATACACGTCCTCAATAAAAAAAGACCATCCAAAAGGATAGTCTCTTACACTTCAACATTTCGCAACATCGTGTAAATGTCGTTATTCACTTTACCAAATGATTTAATGTTGTTTTGAATGTTAGATAATAAAACGACATACACACTTCCGTTTTTACTAAATCCATTTAAACAATTCCATCCTGGCATTACACCGTGATTCGAATAACTTCCTGGGTCTACATACCAACCAAATCCGTAATCCTTTTTCACGGCCGTAAACATTTGATCATAACTCTCTTTTGAAATTAACTTTCCAGAGAAGAGTGCTTCATTAAATAAATATAAATCATGTGCACTTGTATATATATCACCACAACCATATAGTTGTGACATACTTGGAATATTAGGTGTTGTCATATTGTTATTTACTATTTTATAACCTGTCGATGGAAACCTTGTTTGCTCTAGCGCTTTGCCGAAACCAGACTGCTTCATACCCGCAGTAGCAAAAATATGTTGTTTAATATACTCATCTAACGGTTGTCCACTTACCTTCTCAGCGATGTAGGCCAGTATCGAATAGTTCGAATCAGAATACTTCCATTTCTCTCCTGGACTCCCAATACGCTTTTGTTTTCCTATTCGTTTTATCAATTCCTCATGAGAAATATCCTCTGTTCCCTGTTCATACTCTGGAATCCCTGATGTATGTGTTAGTAAATGTTTTAACTGAATACCATTACCTTGAGGGAAATCTGGAATATACTTTGCAACCGTATCCTCTACGTTCAACTTATTTTGATCTTTTAATTGCATAATAGCAGTTGCTACAAACGCCTTTGAAATAGATCCAATATAAAAAGTTGTCTCTGAATTATTCGGTACTTGTTTCTCTTTGTTCGCCATACCGTATCCTTTATTCAAAAGAACTTTTCCGTTCTTCACAATAACAGCTGTCCCGCTAAATCCTGCGTTTTGTAAATATTGATCTAATTGAGCGTTTTCATTAATTTCTTGAGGTGGTCCCTCGGCAGGCTTCTCCACAGCTTGCGCTTGCTTCACTTGTTCTTCCTGCTCTTTTTGTTTTTGTGCTTCTTGCTTCTTTTTTTCTTCTTTCTTTTTTAGCTCTTCTTGTTTCTTCATTTCTGCCGCTGCTTTTAAAGTTTCTTCTTTCTTATTATCCGCAACAATTTTTGTATACATGAAATATACAACTGAAAATAGTAAGACGAGAATGATTGTTCTTTTTATGTATACAATCGGCCGACGTGCTTTCCCATTCGCATTAATTTTTTCCTGATCCATGATTGCTTTTTTCCCCTTATTTACCGATAATTTAATTCCACTACACAAGATTCATTTCGGATCTTTTTCATAGATTTTCGACATTCCATTCGACGTCATCCCTACTTTATCACGCACTGCACATATTACCAACCTATATGTATAAAAAAGAAAAAGAAAATTTACAAAAGTAAGATTGCTGTTAAAATTTTAATATAAAAAAGAGGATATCCCCTAAAAGTTGATGTTATCAATCTTTTTGGATATCCTCTTATCTCATTATTTATACGTGTTTTTTCATATCATCGGCAACAGATTCAACATTTGTACCTACGATAACTTGGACACTCGTGTTACTTAATTTCATAACACCTTTTGCACCAGCACGTTTTAATGCTGCTTCGTTTACTTGACCAGCATCTTTCACTTGTAAGCGTAGACGTGTTGCACAGTTATCAATAACTGTTAAGTTTTCTTTTCCACCTAAAGCTGCTACGTAAGTTTCACCAATTGAACCTGCAACTGGAGCTTCTTCACCTTCAGCTAGCTCCTCTTCGTCTTCACGACCAGGAGTTTTTAGGTCGAACTTCTTAATTAAGAAGTAGAATACAACGAAATAAATTACTGCGTAAATTAAACCGACTCCCGCGAGTAATACTGGTTTTGTTGCAATACCGAAGTTTAAGAAGTAATCGATTGCACCGGCACTAAACGTGAAACCATCGTGAATGCCAAGAGTTGTTGTAATGAATAGAGACAGACCTGTTAATACAGCATGAATACCATATAATACTGGTGATAAGAACATGAATGAGAATTCAATTGGTTCTGTAATACCAGTTAAGAATGAAGTTAATGCTAGACCACCTAACATACCTGTAACCATTTTACGTTTTTCTGGCTTAGCAGCTGCAATCATTGCGAAACATGCTGCTGGTAAACCGAACATCATAACTGGGAAGAAACCAGTCATAAACATACCCGCTGTTTTATCTCCTGCAAGGAAGCGAGCAATATCACCATTTACAACATTACCTGCTGCATTTGTAAAGTCACCAAGTACGAACCAGAAGTATGTGTTCATTACATGGTGCAAACCGATTGGAATTAATAGACGGTTTAATAAACCAAATAGACCTGAACCAACTGCCCCTAAATTAACAATTCCATGAGCTAATGCATCGATAGCATTTTGAATTGCTGGCCAAATTTGTGCGAATAGAATTCCTAATAGTAACATCACAACCGATGTAACAATCGGAACGAAACGTTTTCCAGCAAAGAATCCTAACCATTCTGGAAGTTTAATCTTATGGAATTTATTATAAAGAAGTCCTGCTATAACACCGACAATAATACCACCTAAAACTTTCATATCCACTTTAGTCGATAATTCGGCTGCTTTAGATACCTGTGTCATTGTATCTGCAAGCTTAGATGGATCTACATTAGCGCTATTACCTATTAAATCTTGAACTTTGCCTAACTTATCTTGTAATTCTACAGTAGAATATCCCTTACTAAGTGCATCAATACTATTTTTCATAACTAGATAACCAATTGCACCTGCAAGACCTGCCGCACCACTACCATCAACAGACAAACCGATTGCAATACCAATTGCAAAAATAAGTGCTAAATTATCAAAAACTGCTGCACCGGCCTGTGCCATAACAGGAATATTAAATACATCTGGTTGCCCTAAACGAAGCAATAATCCTGCTGCTGGTAGCACTGCGATTGGAAGCATTAATGCTTTACCAATACGTTGTAGAAACTGCAACATTTTAATTCCCCCTATCAAATTTATGAAATCGTTATCATTATAAGTACGCCTTAGAAAACGCTTTCTATTTACATAACCATAATAACATATAGTTGTATAGATGTGTAGTTTTTATTTTCGAATTTTTTATGGATAAATCTCCTATTTCCAAACTGTTATATAAAAGGGAAATTCTCCTTTTTCAATATAGAATACTCGAAACGAAATACCTACTATAGAACATGTAACTTTCGTTTTATCATTCCACTTTTTCATGTTATTATTTATTTCCGAGCATATCGGGAAAAGTAAACTTAGTTAATTCGAAATAGGAGCGTTGGTACTATGCAGTGCATTGAGACAAACAACTTACAACAGTTGTTAGAACAAGTAAAACCATATACGAAAAAAGGAAATCTTGCTACTTATATCCCCGAACTAGGAAATGCAAATCCAGATGATTTAGGGATTGCCATTTTCCATAAAGAAACAGAATACATCCATGCTGGCAACTCACAAACACTATTTACTCTTCAAAGTATTTCAAAAGTAATTACACTTGCGCTTGCCCTTTTAGATCGTGGTGAAGAATATGTATTTTCTAAAGTTGGAATGGAACCAACTGGTGATCCATTTAATTCTATTATTAAGTTAGAAACGACAAGTCCTTCTAAGCCACTTAATCCAATGATTAATGCAGGGGCACTAGCCATTACAAGCATGTTAACAGGAAAAGATAATGAAGAAAAAATGGAGCGTATCCTTCATTTTGTACGTGAAATAACAGATAATCCTACTATTAATTATTCTTCTAAAGTTGCCACTTCAGAATTAGAGACAGCTTACTTAAACCGTTCACTTTGTTACTATATGAAACAAAACGGAATTATCGATTGTGACATCGAAGAACTTATGGATTTATACACTCGTCAATGTGCTGTTGAAGTAAACTGTATCGATTTAGCGCGTATCGGCTTAATTTTTGCGATGGATGGATATGATCCATATAAGAAAAAACAAATTATCCCTAAACATATTACAAAAATCTGTAAAACATTTATGGTTACATGCGGTATGTATAACGAGTCTGGTGAATTTGCGATTCGTGTTGGTATTCCAGCAAAAAGTGGTGTAGCTGGTGGCATTTTCGGCTGCGTAAAAGGAGAAATGGGAATTGGTATTTTCGGACCAGCTTTAGATGCAAACGGAAATAGTATCGCTGGTTTTAAAATTCTTGAACTTCTTTCTGCTCAAGAAGGTTGGAGTATTTTTTAATTCTGAGTTATCCTGCTATACTAGCAGGATTTTTTTATTACATAAAACACTCAACTGTATCAGCTATCCGTCCCCTCACAAAAACCGTACTGAAAGTTTCTCTATATCATGCATATTTGCTCCCCCCTCCTGAATAATATAGTACAACCTAGCGCTATATGTGGAGGTGTGAAAGATGAAACTAATATTTCAAATGGAAAAACAGCCTGTTCTTGAAAAAACAATTCTTCTCTTTATATTGAGTATTGTAGAAAGCTTGAAGTTAAAAGTGGTTTCACTCGATGAAGCTCACCGATACATATTCAATTTAGAAGTACTTGAACTACTCATGGATCGGAACATCGATGATCAAGTGCTTGAACTTATTCATTTCGGAATGGGACTTGAAGACATTCATCACGTGCTTCCTGAAGAACTTGAACATACTATCGAAGAACTAAAGTGGCTCTGTATTCAAGTTTTAAGTGAGTACAGTATGCATGAAGAATCGGAACAATTAATTGAAGATATACGTTAAAAAAGCACCTATGTAGGTGCTTTCATATTTATAAAAACAGTAACATTTCAGTAATTGCGCATCCGATGTCGATATATGCAATTCATTCGAGTATTTCCGAGGAAATGCTCGAACGTTGTATGTTACAATAACTGATCTATCCCAATAAGAATTAATAGCACGCCCGCAATCACAGTAGCCCATTTCCCTAAGTATGCTGCTAAAAATCGTTTTCCTACATACGTAAAACCACTAATACAAATAAAACTAAACACCCCAGAAATACATGCCGTAAGCCACAGATTCAAGTTTGTTACCCCAGCATCAAATCCACCTGCGATATTATTAATAGACAATGCAACGCCTAAAACAATTGCTTCAGAAAAACTAATTGTTTTAGATCCATCAAAATCTGCTTTTTCTGGATCGCGTAAAATTCCAATAAGTACACTATCATCTTTAGAGTCTACGGTCTCTTTTTTACTCAAGAAAGGCTGACATAAAATAAACAGTCCAATTATTCCTAAAACAATTGCCCCAATCAAATTTGCCGTAAACTCTGAAATAAATAATGCGATCCAATTCCCAAAAAATCCAGCCAATAAAGTAAATAAAAATCCAAAAAATGCAATGATAAAATTATTAAACCACGAAATTCGAATTTTACGAATGCCATAAGCAATCCCAACACCTGCATTATCTAAATTAGAAGCAATTCCGATTAAAAAAATTGAAAATAGACCTGCCGTACTCATAAACAGCCACCCCTTTTTCTCACTTTTCCATGCATCTTATGAAAATGTTGAGCAACTGTGCCTGTCTGTTTCATATACATGTAATAAATGCTCAACATTTTTTCAACAATAAAAAAGGAGTGCCTTCACTATGCCTAAAGAAAATCCAAATGAGCGGCTTAGTACATTAATAAAAAAACTTTTAAAAGAGCGTGCCTTATCCATGCGCCAATTAGGAATGCATACAAATATTGATCCCGCAACAATCTCAAGAATTATGAATGGTAAACAACCGCCAAAACAAAAACATATACAAAAATTTGCAGAATGCTTGAAAGTTCCACCCCAACTATTATTTGATGAAATGTATCCTGATTCTCCTCACATTAATAAAGAAAAGACGGATATGTACACATCTCTTGATACCATTCAGCAAACGCTGCAATCCTCTAACTTATTCGATTTCGACTATACAACAACGCGCGTAAAACAAGAACTTGAAAACTATGAACGCTATGCTCAAACAACAGAAGGTGAAAAACGTATTCATGAAAGTTTCGCGAGTAAATTAGAACAAATTGATAGCGCTGGCCCTTTTATTGAACAATTAACAGATATGTATCAACAATTTTGCAATGAGACTATTTCAAATGAGGAACGTGCGGTTCTCGGAGGCGCATTACTGTATTTCATTTTATCAACAGACATTATCCCCGATTATCTCTTTCCAATTGGCTATTTAGATGATGCAATTGCTGTTGAATTAGCGAAAGAGAAATTAATCGAACTAAAACGAAAGACATAGAAAAACAAAGAACTATTTCAGTTGTTTCTGTTCAACTCTGAAATAGTTCACTAAAAAATCGTACAAGTATACATACTTGTACGATTTCCACATACGAATCTATTTTTTTGTATGACACCATTCATATATAAATACTGTTATTACTTTTGTAAATTCAATTAACTGTTCTACTTCAATTTTCTCATTTATTGAATGAGCTTCTTCTAATGTACCTGGTCCGTAAATAACAGCTGGAATATGAAATTCACTAAACCAACCACCATCCGTTACCGTTGCAGACATATCTACAATTGCATGTTTAGATAGAATTGATCCGTGTACTGAGCTAAGAATTTTTACTGCTGCATGTTCACTATCTACTTCTAAAGAAGGGAAAATTTCGCCACGATCCACAATCATTGATTCCCCGCCCCACTTAAATTGTGGTGGATTTTCACTTAACCATGGATCGGCAGCTGCTACTTTCCCAATATACTCTTCAATTTCTTTTATTATTTGTTCATGTGTTTCATTCGGATAGAAGTGCACTGTTATCCATAACCGGCACTCATCCGCAATAAACGCTGCATGCCGTCCGCCTTCAATAACAGCTGGGTTAATTGTTGTTGTTCCAGATGGATAGCCTTCATATGTTTTCATAACTGCCCAATGACGCTCTAATTCTTGTAAACTTTGCACAATTTTCATCATTTTTTCAATCGCACTCGCTCCGAATAAACGTCCGCCAGCATGGATCATTTGCCTGCGTGTTGCATCATGAAATGTTTGAGGGCTTTTCACAGTAATCCATCCAGTAATTACGCCGCCCTGTCCTTGCATATGTAAATCACTCGTATCCACTACGACTGCAAAATCAGCATCATACCCCCTTTTGCAGCATTGAAGTGTACCTGCCTCTCCAACTTCTTCCCCAATCACTGATTGAAAGATTAAATCTCCAGGTAATTCAATGCCAGCTTCTTGTAAAAGCTGAATAGCAAATAGCGCTCCAGCCAGTCCACCTTTCATATCTGCCGCACCACGTCCAACTAACCAACCATCTTTTATAAACGGCTCAAACGGATTGGTTTCCCACGCCTCATCTGCTGACACTTCAGCTACATCCATATGTCCGTTAATAATAAGACTTTTATGTGTGTCACTTTCTATCCCTTTTTTCACCCCAACAACGTTCGGGTCATTCGGATATACATCCCATTTATCAACACTAAAATTTCGTTTTCTTAGAAAATCCGCAACAAATTCTTGTGCCTCATTTGTGTTTCTCGCCGGCGGTGCTGGTGTTTCAAAACGGATTAGATTCTTTGTAAGCTCTAGTAACTCATCTTTTCGTAAATCAATCTGTTCTAATAGCTGTGAAACTTCTTGATTCATCGCTAATTCCCCTTTGCATACATAGTATGTTTCCAGGTTTATTGTCACAAAAAAAGAGACTGTTTACAATTTTACAGTCTCTTTTTTCAGTATAAGTTTCTAATATATTTATAAACCTTCTGCTTCTGTTGTATTTACTTTTTCAACATGTTCTATTTTGCTTTCCTTATTTTTTGTCGCACGGTAAAACAGTAAACAAACAATCATAAATGGAATTCCACAATATAACGCCATTCTTTGCTCTGGGATAAAAGCCATAGCAACTATAACTGTTACATTTAATGTTAATGCAAGGAGTGGTACGAATGGATATAGCGGGGTTTTAAATTTCAAGTCCTTCACATCCCCGCCCTGCTTAATATATGACCTTCTAGCTAATAAGTTAGATAGAGCAATAGATGCCCAAACTAATATTGCCCCAAATCCGGCAATAGAAAGTAGCCATAAATAAACTGTATCTTCCGCATAAATACCTGATAGTAATGAGAGACAACCTACAATTGTACTTACAATCAATGCATAAATAGGAACACCATTTTTAGATAACTTACCGAAAATTGGACTAATCATTCCTTGATTAGACATAGACCATAGCATACGAGAAGTTGCATATAACCCTGAATTCGCAACAGATAGAACTGCTGTAATAATAACGAAATTTATAATATCAGCCGCATAAGGAATACCAATTTTATCAAATACAACTACGAATGGACTTTCTATTACTCCCGCTTGCTGCCAAGGGAATAGTCCTGCAAGAATAAAAATAGATAATACAAAGAACACCAGTATACGCCAAACTGTATTATTAATTGCCTTCGGAATCGTTTTTTCTGGAGTTTCACTCTCTCCAGCCGCAATACCAACTAGTTCCGTGCCTTGGAAAGAAAAATTAACTGCAATCATCGTAATTAAAATAGCTGATAATCCATTTGGGAATAAACCACCATAATCAGTAAAGCTGGAGAACATCGGTGCTGGTTCATTTCCTTTCATATCTAGAAAACCAAACATCGCTGCCCCGCCCAAAATAATAAATGCAATAATTGTAATGACTTTAATACTTGCAAACCAAAATTCAACTTCTGCAAAACTTCTTGAAGATAATGCATTGATAGCAAAGAGAAGCACCGCAAATGCTACACACCAAATCCATGACGGTACATCAGGAAACCATCGTTTCATTAAAATACTAACTGCAATCAGTTCAATACCTATCGTAGCAGACCAGTTTAGCCACGACATCCATCCGACTACATAACCCGCTGCAGGGGAAATGTGCTTTGTAGCATACGTTTGATAAGATCCTGCGTCGGGCATCGCAACAGCTAACTCTCCAAGACAGAGCATCGTTAAATACATAACAAATCCTCCAACAAGATACGCTACAATCGCTCCTCCAGGCCCAGCTTCATGAATTGTATACCCAGATCCTAAAAAAAGACCGGTACCAATAACTCCTCCAAGTGCAATCATAAATATGTGCCTGCTTTTCAATTCCCGTTTTAACCCTTGGTTTTGATCCATCATATAAATCCCCCCTTTTCCCTTTGGAAACCCACTCCATGTAAGCGTTTTTAAAATCATTCATATTAAAAATAATTATTGAAAAGAGCAAAATACATAGATTAATCACTACCTGTTATTAAAAGATCATCCCTCACTGTTATTAATAACTTTTTATCAGCGATAGCTTGTCCTTCTACTACTTCTAATGATTCGATATACCCACTGATTCCTACCTTAATTTCTACTTTCTGTTTATCTATTGTTTCAATCAACGCTAATTTCTCCCACTCGTATACGTATGAACTTTCCGCAACAAATAACTTCTCTACTTTCCCGTAACAAGGACTATACACGCCTTCTATAACCGTCTTCACTTTATAAACTCCTCCTTCTTATTAATCGCTACTGAAACGTTGCATATCCCTCCTTTAGAGATTTCAACTATTATTTATGCAAAATGCGTACCAATATCCAATTCCTATTTAAAATGAAGGTTTCTCAAAAAAAAAATCTTCATAACCGCAAAATTTTTCTATCATTTGAGAATTTTTAAAAGGAAAATAGCAAAAAAATTTTGCGATTTTATAAGAATTTTAATAAAATTATAAAAAGTCAGTCTTCATAGGGTGAAATGAGGAGAAGATAATCTATGCGTACAGAAGAAATTAATTTTAAACAGATCATTGAAATGAATATGCTATATGAAACTTTGCTCAATGAGCTCGATATCGGGATTCATATTATTAATGAGGAAAGTAAAACGATTATCTACAACCGCAAAATGATGGAAATTGAATCAATGGAACGCTCAGATGTGCTATATAAAAGTCCTTTAGAAGTATTCGCATTTGAAGAAAATAAAAATAGTACTCTTATAGAGGCATTAAAATTAGGAAAAACAAACAAAAATATAAAACAAACGTATTTTAACAATAAAGGGCAAGAAATTACGACGATTAACAACACTTTCCCTATAATAGAAAATGGAAAAATTAAAGGTGCTATTGAAATTTCAACAGAAATTAACCATTCCAAACAAACAATGAAAACAAGCCTTTCTCGAAAACCAAATAATAAGTTTACCTTTGATCACATAATCGGGGATTCTAGCGCCATTCAATCCGTCATTACAGAAGCAAAGAGAGTAATTCGTACATCCTCATCCATACTTCTCGTAGGAGAAACAGGGACCGGTAAAGAACTATTTGCACAAAGCATCCATAATGAAAGTCAGCGTGCAACAAAACCATTTATTTCACAAAATTGTGCCGCCATACCCGACACACTCATGGAAAGCTTATTATTTGGTACGAACCGAGGTGCATTTACAGGAGCTATCGATAAAGCTGGTTTATTTGAAGAAGCAAACGGAGGCACTTTATTATTAGATGAAATCAACTCATTAGGTCCAGCTCTTCAAGCGAAATTACTACGAGCTATACAAGAAAAAACAATACGAAGAATCGGAGGCACACAAGAAAAAGAAATTGATGTTCGTATTATAGCAACTATTAATGAGGACCCTCTTGAAGCTATTACACACAATCGATTACGGGAAGACTTATATTACCGATTAAGCGTCGTTACTTTATGTCTCCCGCCTTTACGCGAACGAAAAGAAGATATTCCAGCTCTTGTTCAGCACTTTATCGAAAAATACAACATTCAATTTGGGCTCAGCGTGACGGATCTAGATGTACATGTAAGAGAATTTTTGTATGCATATGATTGGCCTGGAAACGTACGAGAATTAGAACATATCATTGAAGGTTCAATGAATTTAGTTGAAGAAGAAAATATCATTACAGCGTTTCATCTTCCCACTCACTTTCGCGAACGAATAAAAAAAGAATTCAATATGCAACCTTTCCTAACTAATAACGATGCTGATGCACCTAAAACGTTAAAGCACACAATAGAGGCAATGGAAAAGAACTACATCAATCAAATTCTGAAAGAGTACCACGGTAATATCTCACAGGCTGCAAAGTTTTTGGGATTAAGTAGGCAAAACTTACAATATCGAATTAAAAAATTGCATTTACACATATGAAATGAAGCTTGGATGAGTGGATTACTAGCCCTCACCAATTCGACTTTTATTGCTTTTTAATGCAGCATAAATCCGCTTTAATGTACAAATAAACATTTGGTAAAATATGCTACAATGAACATATAACATACTAGAAAGGAACGATATATATGAGTAATGATAAAAAATTAAAATTATTACAATACTTAGCCTTCTTCCCTACCATTGTATGTATGATGTTACTAGTTGATATAAACGCATATCCTTATGCAAAACTATTCGCAACAATTAGCGGCTCCTTTGCAGCCATTATGCTTGCTGTTTTTTGGAATTTGAAGATACGTATGAAAAACGAGAAATCTTCTTAAACCGACAAAGTTACTTATCCTATTTAAACACGAGATGTTTACTACTCTCGTGTTTTTTCTTTATATCCCCTCTACCCCACAACTTTAAAATTTAATTTAAAATTGATTATATACAGAATAAATGCTTTTTAATTTCATCGACAAATTCCGACATTTAGTATTCATTATGTTTGTTATTATGTAAGTTCTAAATCTGACATTTCAACATCTAGGAGGAAGAATTTATGTATAAAAAACTTTTGCTTACATTAGCATGTAGTTCATTAATTTTCGGATTAGCGGCTTGCGGATCAAATGAACAAAAAGATAATGGTGTACAAACAAAAGAAAAAGAACAAGCTCCAAAAGAAACACAAAAAGAAAAAGAATCCAAAACAGAATCAGCTAAAGGAAATCGTTCTAACCCAATCAATTTTAATGAAACTGCTACTGTTAATGATGTTATCTTCAATAGCGAAGACGGCAATTTTGAAAAATTCAAGACTAAAGTCGAATTATCGATTTTAGAAGTAATTCGTGGCGAGCAAGCCTTCGAAATATTAAAAAAGGAAAATCAATTTAATGAGGCTGCTCCAGAAGGAAAAGAATGGGTTCTAGTGAAAATTAAAGGTAAAGTTACTGATGCTAAAACACAAGATCACGAATATGATTTATTCGGTTCGAGTTTCAAACTTGTTTCAAATGATGGACATGTTTACAATAATGACCAGTACGCTGTAACACCAAATGAACTACATCAAAAACTTTATAAAGGCGCTGAAGGAGAAGGGTACATCTCTCAATTGGTTAACACTGGCGATGATTTTAAAATTCAATTCGAAACTCACGAAAGTAAAAAAGTTTTCTTTAACTCTAAATAAAATATAAAAGGTGATTACTATGAAAAGAACGACAGAATTTGTATTAGGACTAATCGGTGGTATATTCGGGATTTTATGTGCATTTATCGCTTTATTTATCGGAGGCGTCGGAGCAGCAGTTGAAGCTGACGGAGCTAATCAAATTATTGGATTAGGCTGGGCTGCTGTAGCTCTTTCTATTTTAGGAATTGTTGGATGCGTTATGGTTAAGAGCAAAGCTAAAGTAGGTGGCATTATGATGACGATCGCTGCAATTGGTGGATTTATTTGTATTTCTATCGTTTACTTATTACCAGGAATTTTATTATTAATCGGAGGGTTAATGGGGATTTTCCGAAAAGATAAAACGGCTGCATCAGCATAAAAAAAGCACTCACATGAGTGCTTTTTTTATATCCATATCTTTTAAAACTCAACATTCTCCAAATACAAACCACTCGCCTCAGCAAGGCAATTAATTTGATTGCGTTGTTTCGCCTCTAAAATATGTGGAATTGCTTCTGCATCTAATTGTCCTAATCCAACTTCAATTAATGCCCCAACAATTTTTCGTACCATGTTATGAAGGAATCCGTTGCCACTTACTCTAATTTGTACAAATCCAGCCTCTTCCATCACATCAAGTGTATATACTTCTCGAACCATAGACTTTTTCTTTGATTTCGCATTTGAAAAAGCAGTAAAGTCATGTGAACCAACTAAATGTTTCGCAGCTTCTTTCATGCTTTTCACATTTAATTTTTTATTCACATGCATGCTGTATTTACGCATAAATGGATTTGTATGCTCTTCATTCCAAATCTTATAAAGGTATGTTTTTGCTTTAGAGTTGTAACGAGCATGGAAGCGATCTTGAACTTCTTCTACATCTGTAATGCTAATATCGTTAGGTAAATATTGATTTAAATATTTTTTCACTTTATGTTCCACTAACTTCTCATCACTTTGAAAGTTAGCAACTTGATTCAAAGCATGTACACCAGCGTCTGTTCTACTACAACCGATAATTTCAATTTCTTTTCCGACCATTTCAGATATAACACTTTCGATTTTCCCTTGAATCGTATTATCGTTATTACCGAGACGTTGCCATCCTTTAAAACGTGCACCATCGTACTGAATCGTTAATTTATAATTGTTCATTTTATTCTCCTTCATAGAAAATATTCCCTCATATCGTGAGGGAATATGAATACACTTTACTTTCTAACAAGCTTCACTACATTTTCTACATGAGCTGTATGCGGGAACATATCAACTGGTTGCACATACTCCACTTCATAACTCTTCATTAATGCTTGTACATCACGTGCTAATGAGGAAGGATTACAAGATACGTAAACAACTTGTTTCGGCTTCACTTTTAAAATTGTTTCCAGTAATTTATCATCGCAACCTGTACGAGGTGGATCGACAACAATTACATCTGGACGCCATCCTTCTTTTACCCATTTCGGTAACCACTGTTCAGCTTTACCTGCTTCATATTTCGTATTTGTAAATCCGTGACGCTTCGCATTTTTTCTTGCATCTTCAATCGCTTCTGGAATTACATCCATACCACGTACTTCCGCTGCATCATTTGCAAGCCAAAGACCGATTGTACCAACACCACAATACGCATCTACAATTTTCTCATCGCCTGTTAAAGCAGCTGCTTTTTTCGCTTCATCGTATAAAACAACTGTTTGTTCTGGATTTAACTGGAAGAATGCACGCGCTGATAATTCAAATGATAAATCACCTAGTGTTTCTTGAATTACTTCTTTTCCAGCTAATTTAAATGTTTTATCACCGAAAATAACAGATGTTTTACGCCAGTTTACGTTTTGCATAATTGATTTCACACTTGGCATTTGCTTTTGTACTTCTGCGATAAACTGCTCCTTATTTGGCAATTCTTCTTTTGTTGTAATAAGTGTAACTTGTACTTCCCCTGTTTGAACCGCAGTACGTGTCACAATTGTACGTACTAAACCTTTTTGTTTTTTCTCATTATAAATAGAAACATTTAACTTTTCTAATATACGTCTTACAACTTTTGTCGCTTCATTCGTTGCTTTATGTTGAATCATACAATGAGCAATATCAATTAACTGATGTGAGTTTTGCTTATACAGCCCTGTAATAACCTTTTCGTCTTTACGTCCCACTTGTAGTTGACTCTTATTACGATAATGCCATGGATTTTCCATACCAAGCGTTGGGCGGATTTTCTCTTCCAAACTGTTATTCATATACTTCTCAAATGCTTGTACAACGATATCACGCTTTTGATTTAATTGTTCTTTATAATCTAAATGTTGCAGCTGACAACCGCCACACTCTTCATATACCGGACATGGTGCTTTCACACGATGTGGTGAAGCTTTACGAACTTTTTTCACTTTTGCTTCAGCGAAGCCACGCTGAATTTTCGTTGTTTCTGCAACAACTTCTTCTCCTGGTAATGCCCCTGGAATGAAAACGACTTGTCTCTTAAAATAACCAACGCCTTCTCCGTTAATCCCAAGACGTTTAATTGTCACAGGAAATGTTTGACCAACTTCCAACTTACTCTCATGTTGCTTTTGTATCATTATTACACCTCTACTCTATACTTTTCCATAAATATAACGCTGCATAACTGCAGTATGGTTCACACTCTTGTTTCACTTTTTCTAAAAATACATCATCAGGTTTATCATCTAATTGAAATATCCCTTGCACCGCACGCTGGATCCCAATGTCCGTTTTTGGAAACATATTTTTTCGTCCAAGCCCAAACATTAAAAAGTTTTGCACTGTCCATGCACCAATCCCCCTAATCGGTAACAATTGTGCCGAAACCTCTTCTTCCGCCCTGGTTTCTATACTCGCTAAGTCTAATGTACCACTGACAATACTTTGACCTAATCCTACTATATATTCAGCCTTTCGTTGACTAAACTTCTGCTCTCTCAATTCTTCTATTGAAATATTTGCTACTATTTCCGGAGTGGGGAAAAAGAATACACCATTCTTTTCTGTTCCATATCGTTTCACAAACTGTTCTGTTAGCACAGTAGCAAATTTCAAATTTATTTGTTGATGAATGATACAGCGAAGAAGACAAGCGAAATAATCAAATTCTAAAATAATTGGAGTATAAGCATATGTTTCAAATAGTGGACGTAATGATGTGTTTAAAAAATGATTTTGTATATCTTGAAACGGTTCATTCCAATGAAAAATGGCTCTCATTCGTTTCATTACTTTCTCCGGATCTCCTGTTTGACTAGAAATCCAAAACTGTGGATTTTGCACAGTACCAATCCCTTGCAAGCGAACAACAACCTGTTCCTCATCTATACAAAGCGGGACATAGATAACTTTCTCATCTAATTGAATGACGTTAAGAGGATCAAAAGATAACCGTTTTAATACCTCTTCAAAATGATACGGATACTCTAACGTAACATGTTCGCTCCACATACGTTTCCCCATCCTTTTTACACATCATTATAGCATGAGAAAACCGCAAGCATACATGCTTACGGTTGATCGCTTTTTACTAAGTCATCTAGACTTTTAAAATGATACCCTTTCTCGCGCAAATCATCAATGATTTTCGCAAGTGCTTCTGCATTATCTTTCGAGATTGCATGAAGTAATAAAACAGATCCTGGATGAATCATCGTCATGACATTATTATGCGCATATTGCCATCCTCTTTGTTCATCCACTTTCCAATCCAAAAATGCAAGTGACCAAAATACATTATAATAGCCCATTTCTTTCGTAAGAGCTAACGTTCTTTCACTAAACACGCCTCGCGGTGGGCGTACATATTTTACTTCTTTTTGCCCAGTTACTTTTTTAATTTCCTCTGTTACACTCGTTAATTCTTCACGAAGTTTCGCATCATTTACCGTTGTAAAATCAGGATGACTCCACGAATGGTTTCCAATAATATGTCCTTCATCCTTCATTCTTAATAACAAATCTTTTTGTGTTTTAATATAATGACCCGTTACAAAGAAAGTTGCCGGTACTTTTTTCTCTTTTAATACATCTAAGATTTTCCCTGTGTATCCATTCTCGTACCCATTATCGAATGTTAAATAAATATCTTTTTTCTTTGTATCCCCTAAATAAAACCCACCATTTTTTTGTAGTAAATCTGTATATAACTTTCCTGCATCTGGTACTGTTTCATTTTTAGGGCGCGGGATTCCCCAGTTATGTGGAGTATTTGTATAAGCTAATGCCGAAACTGGAACAAGTGCCATCATAATTGAAAAAATGAGACCGATATATAACCATTTATATTTCATAAATAGTCTCCTTTCCATATATAATCGTACTTGTAGTTTCTGTTGCTACGCATTTTTTCATGCTGAGCATGTTTTTCTATATATACCAAAAAAATGCATCTCGAATAATTCGAGATGCATTTTTGTTTACTTAAATACTGGCTCTTTAAAGCTAGCTAATTTTTCAAGTGATGTTTTATCAACATCTGCATGTAAGCTATTACCATGAGAATCCATCGTTACAACTGCTTTAAATCCTTCGATACGTAAATGCCACATTGCCTCTGGAATACCAAATTGTAAGAAATCAACATCTTTTACTTCTTTAATACATTCAGCATAATATTGTGCTGCACCGCCAATTGCATTTAAATATACACCGCCGTGCTCTTCTAAAGCCGCTAATGTTTTCGCACCCATACCGCCTTTTCCAATGACAGCGCGAATACCGAATTTCTTCATAATATCGCCTTGGTACGGTTCTTCACGAATACTTGTCGTTGGACCTGCCGCTTTAATTTGCCAGTTTTCATTTTCATCTTTCACGACAACTGGACCACAGTGATAAATAACTTGTCCATTTAAATCTACCGGACAATCGTTATCCATTAAATGCTTATGGATTGCGTCACGACCTGTATACATCATGCCATTAATTGTTACAACATCACCAACGCGAAGTTCACGAATTTGCTCTTCTGTAATTGGAGCTTGTAATACAATCTCACGTTGCTCTGTTTTTTCTTGTGCTTCTTGCTGAAGTGTATCGTCACCTTCTTGGTATAGCCAATCCATAATTTCACCTGTTTCAGGATGGATTGTTACACCAAGGCGACGATATGCCCAGCAATTATATGCAACAGATACGTAGAAGCTAGCTGGCAGACGGTTATACACGCCAATTTTACAGCCAAGTAAAGTTGTTTCTCCGCCAAATCCCATCGTACCAATGCCCAGCTTATTCGCATTTTCTAATACATACTCTTCAAGTTTTTGTAACTCTGGTACTGGATTGACATCATCTAATGTACGGAATAATTGATTTTTTGCTAATTCGTAACCTGATGTGCGGTCTCCCCCGATACCAACACCAATTACACCTGCACTACATCCTTGACCTTGTGCTTGATATACTGCATGAAGAAGGCATTTACGAATCCCTTCTAAATCACGGCCAGCTCGTCCAAGTCCTTCTAATTCACATGGTAAGCTATACTGAATATTTTTATTCTCACAGCCGCCACCCTTTAGAATTAAACGTGCATCAATATAATCTTTTTCCCATTGTTCAAACTTAATAACCGGTGTACCTGGTCCTAAATTATTTCCACTATTGTCTCCAAAAAGAGAATCAACAGAATTGGGACGAAGTTTACCATCTTTTGTCGCCCGCTCAAGCGCATGATAGATAGCTTCCTTCAACTTTAGTTGATTCACACCAACTGGTGTATAAATTTTAAACGTTGGCATCCCTGTATCTTGGCAAATTGGTGAGATGTTATCATCAGCCATTTTAATATTATTCGTAATTGTGCCAAGTGCCATCGCAGAACGAGTCCCTGCATTTTCTCGTTCTTTTGCTTGTTGAATCGCACGACGAACATCTTTCGGTAAGTTCGTTGACGTTTCAACAATTAGTTGATACATGCTTTCTTGAAGCTTTTCCATTGTTACTTCCCCCTCAATTGTGAACGCTACCAAAACGTTATGAGATGAAAATCCCATTGTTATGCTCTTCAGCTTTTTATTTGTTCCACGTTATTCAAGCATAAATGAAATTTTTCACAACTTGATTATACCTCTTTTTCTATCGTCCTTCTATTATCCGCACAGAAAAAGGCTACCAAATTGGAATTGGCAGCCTTTTTAATATATTATTCGTCTTTTTTAAATTGCTCACATTTTAATTCTAATTCATCTAACATCGCAAGAAGACGATCCACATCTTCTAATTCTACTTCTTCAGGTTCAATTGTATCAATTACTTCAATGAACATATTTAAACGTTCTTTTAAATATACTAATTGTGTATCTTTATCTTGAATTGCTTTTCCCATGAAGGCACTCTCCTTTTAATTCGAGTTGCTTTTATTATACCGCAAAAATGATTGCTATGGGCATGAAATTTCATCAATTTTGTCACAGTAATTCATTCAAATGTAAGCCCTATCTCTTTTTTTACAAAAAAGTTTCACTTTATAAAAAGCACATATTCTTCTATTATAGAGAATGGACAAATTGTTATTTCAATAGTCAAAGGAGTATTTCATATGACGATATCACAAAAAATGAAGCCGATTACTCCTTCTTACGATCCATGGGAAGCGTATATGGACCTTGAAGAGTACGGCAAACTACTATTAACAAATGTTGAGTTTACAACGACGACGTTATGCAATATGCGCTGTGAGCATTGCGCTGTTGGTTACACGTTACAGCCGAAAGACCCGAATCCGCTTCCGATGGATCTTTTATTAAAACGATTAGATGAGATTCCTCATTTACGTTCTTTAAGTATTACTGGCGGAGAACCTATGCTTTCAAAAAAATCCGTCGACAACTATGTAACACCACTCTTAAAATACGCCCATGAACGAGGCGTTCGCACTCAAATCAACTCAAACTTAACTATAGATTTAGCACGTTACGAACAAATTATTCCTTATTTAGACGTATTGCATATATCTCATAACTGGGGAACAATTGATGACTTCGTTGAAGGTGGATTTGCAATGATGGAGCGTAAACCTACGTATGAACAACGTGCAAAATTATTTGAACGAATGATTACAAATAGTAAAGCTCTATCAGATGCAGGTGTACTCGTATCAGCCGAAACAATGCTGAATAAACGAACTCTACCACACATGGAGCATATTCATCGTCAAATCGTTGACGAAATGGGATGTAAACGTCATGAAGTTCACCCGATGTATCCAAGTGACTTCGCGAGTAATTTAGAGATTTTAACAAAAGCTGAAATTCGTGATGCAATTGAGCATTTACTAGAAATTCGCGATGAAAATGTATGGATGTTATTTGGAACTTTACCTTTCTATGCTTGTAGTGATGACGAGCGAGACATCGCCACATTTAAGAAATTACAAGAAAGCAAAAATGTAACAGTTCGTAACGATCCAGATGGCCGTTCTCGTTTAAACGTCAACATTTTCGATGGAAATATTATTGTAACTGATTTCGGTGACGTTCCCCTTCTAGGTAACGTACAAACAAACACACTACAAGAAGCATATGACAAATGGAGTGCCTCAAAAACTGCAAAATCATTAAGCTGTCACTGTCCTGCAGTGAAATGCCTAGGGCCGAATGTTCTTGTAAAAAACAGCTACTATCCGACAGAAGATTTCTTATCAAAAACAGCAAATATTACATTATAAAAAAACGTCAGCTTATAAGCTGACGTTTTTTTATATTATTGCGAATGAGAAGAAGAAATGAATTTAAAATACAAATGATCATGAATTGGAATAGCAGCTCCGATTCCTTGTGAGGTAATGTTTTTTACAACAAGCCTTTTTTGATTTCCTTTTAACACAAGATACACTTCTCCAAACGTTACTTTTCCTTTTTCATTTACTGCTGGTGTATAAGCGTATAAATATCCAAGTTGACTCGGACTAATATTATACACGCGCTCATGCCCTGTACCATACCCAATGGTGGTTTTAAATGAAAGTGGCAATTGTACTTTTTCAAGCGCTTTGAGGAGCATCATTTTTTTCACATCCGCAGTATCTTTCATATCTGCTGTTAAATCGCCTTCAACCGTCTTTTGCGTTTCTTGTTTATAGCGTAGTGGATATAAGCGATCTCCTCCGCGATTATCGTACACATTGCGATTTACTTGTTTATATTCCCAATTAATCGATGTATCAACCGATTCATAATTCAAAGCCCATTGACCTAAATAAATCTTCGCTCGGTACCCTACCGCAAGCGGCGCATTCGATATTGTCGTTTCATTAAACATTCGAATTAAGTCCGGATTTTCAATTTTAATATTTGCTGTTTTCAATAGTTCTTGAGCAAACTTACTCGGCTGTAAGCGCGGCAAATCTTGCGCATCATTTGGAAACGTATTGTCTTTGGAAATATTTAAAACAGATGAAGGCATTTTTGTTTCTACCGTTGTCTTTGCAAAACTCATGTTAGGAAATAATAGAATAAACGAGACCATAGTTGAAAGACATATGCTGTATACTCGTTTCACCTGTCTGGCTCCTTCCTACGTAAAGGTATATATACTACTTTGTTTATTGTTTTCTCTCAATACAATTGTTATGCCTATTTTTCATAATAAATAAAAACCAATTCCCATAATGACATACGCTGCTAGTAAAGTACCGCCTTCAAACCAGTTTGTATCTCCATCATTTGAAATTGCAATCGTTAAGAAAACAGCTGTAATCATAGAAACAAGTTCTGGTATTGTAAATACTAAAGGCATCCTTTGCGTGAAGAACATAGAAAGCAGTACTAATACAGGAGCAACAAACATGGCAATTTGTAACGTAGAACCTATTGCAATCTCAACTGCAATATTCACTTTATTTTTATACGCCATAATAATTGCAGATGCATGTTCCGCTGCATTCCCAACAATCGCAACGATAATAACCCCTATAAATAATTCTGACCAACCAAATGATTTTGCAACTGTCTCAAATGTATGCACAAGCGCCTCTGACACATAAGCTACCGCAATTGTCGCTATTGCTAAAACGAGTAGCGCTTTACCTTTCGACCACTCTGGTTCTTCCTCATGAGCTACTTCATCCGTTTTATGTTGATATACACCACGATGCGTAACGAGCTTAAATAACAGCGCAGCAAGGTACATAATAATCATAATGATAGAAACACCGATACTTAATTGATACGTCTTTCCAGCGTCCATTTTCATTGAAAAAATCTCTGGAATAACAAAAGCTACTACAACAGCAAATATTAATAAAGCTGAATTATGCCTTGCATCATACACATTAAAACTTTGTCTTTTGTATTTAAGCCCTCCTACAAAGAAGGATAGCCCTCCTACTAATAATAAATTTCCAAGTACAGAACCCGTTAAAGAGGCTAACACAACCTCAATTAACCCTGCCTGAAGTGCAAAAATTGAAATGATAAGTTCGACTGCATTACCGAAAGTTGCATTTAATAATCCACCTATTCTAGGGCCAGATACAATTGCCAAACTTTCTGTCGCTCTTCCCATAAAACCAGCTAATGCGATAATCGTAATACAATACACAGCGAACATAATTGTTTGAGGCCAATGAAGTGTTTTCCCAAGTACAGAAAGTGGTACACCTATAAGCGCTACGATAAGAAATATTTTGTTAAACATGCTTTTCATCCTTCCATCGTATGTATTTCTCCTCGATATTATTATTATTCTTCTCCTAACTTGTCCGATTTCATCACAATTACGTTTAAAAAATCATGTTGATGAAAAGAGTATGAAAGATACTTCATTTTTATTTAGACGAAGAAAATTACAAAGTATGAAAAGAGGCTAAAAGCATGCATTTAAAAGAAAAAATTGAAACAATTATTTGCGGTCAACGAACTGGTGTATTATCTACTGTACGTGAAAATAAACCTCACAGCGCCTTTATGATGTTTTTCCATGAAGATTTTGTACTATATGTTGCAACAGATCGAAAATCAAAAAAGATAACAGATATCGAAAAAAATCCAAATGTATATGTACTACTTGGGCGTGAAGGAAAAAAATTAGATGAAGATTATATTGAAGTTGAGGGCTTAGCCTCCATCGAGGAAGACTCCACATTAAAAAACAAGTTTTGGAATAATAGCTTAAAACGCTGGTTACTCGGTCCTGAAGACCCTAATTATGTACTAATTAAAATCAATCCTGACACAATTTATTACATCGATGGTGCTGGTACGACGGAGCCCGAGTTTTTACGACTATGAAATAAAACAAGCCCCCTTTAGGTGGGCTTGTTTTGTCGAAAAGTTCTTCTGAAAAAAACAATAAAATAGGTGGAACTTTCTAAAGATTCTGTTATATAATAGCAGTAACTTAAATAAACTGTATTAAAACAGATTGAGAGGAGAAATAAAATTGATGAAAAGAGAAGAACGCAAAAACATGATTGAGTTTATTGAAAAGAAAAAAGGGATTGAGCGTGACGAATTATTGTTTATGACAGACGATGAAGTAGAACATATTTATAATGTAACGTACTTTTTATATGAAGAAATTGCAGAGTAGTATAATAATCCCACCTTATTAAAAATATAAGGTGGGATTATTTCGTTATCTATCCAGCTATTTGCGAGGCAGTAAAATCCCACTGATTAAAGTTTCGCTTTATACATGAGAATGATTTTCATGTATAATAATGTAAGATTGGAGGAATTTTACTATGAGTTCATGGCTATTATTCGCACTATTATCAGCAATTGCTGCTGCCCTTGTATCTATTTTCGGAAAGATTGGTTTAGATGGAATCGATGCCAATGTTGCAACAACGGTTCGTTCTATTATTATGGCATTATTTATGGTGGGTGTTATTATTATACAAGGTAAATTTCAAAATATTGGCGACGTACTGCTAAATAAAAAAGCACTGCTCTTTATCACATTAAGTGGGGTTGCAGGTGCTTCGTCATGGCTATTTTATTTTCTTGCCCTCAAAACAGGGAAAGTTTCACAAGTGGCTCCTGTCGATAAATTAAGCGTCGTATTTTCTATCATCCTCGCTATGATTATACTCGGTGAAAAGTTAAACTTTATGACTGGCGTTGGTGTAGTCTTTATTACAGCTGGTGTACTATTTATTGCTTTCAGCTAAAAAAACCGCTATTAGCGGTTTTTCTTTTTCTTTATGTAAAACCATACAACACCTGTAACAACTACTGAAATGAATAAAATCCATATTCCATAATGATGTAAACTATACTCAACGAAACGCCACTTCTCTCCTAACTTCCAGCCAAGCCCAATAAAAACACTTATCCAAATAAGTGCACCACCGTAAGCGTACAAACAAAAACGCCAAAGTGTTAAATTCGACACCCCAGCAAAATATGCTGTTAAATGACGTACTCCCGGGATAAAGTAACCAATCATTAAAAGAAATGGTCCATATTTTTCAAATAAAATGTGTGTTTTTTCAATGTGATGTTCTTTAATTCTAATTTTCGGCCCATATTTTTTTAAAACAGGAAGTCCCAGTTTTAAACCTAATATGTAGCTTAATGTAATACCTAACATCGCACCTGCCATCCCACTTAAAAAAGCAGCCGTTCCTGACATAACTCCTTTTGAAACGTTATAACCAACAAAGGTCAATAAAAACTCATCTGGTATCGGTAATCCGACTATCCCACCTGCCAACGCTATAATAATTCCAAAATACCCATAATGCGCGATTAACTCGCCAATATGTTGTTCCATTCGGAAGACACATCCTATGCACGATCGTTATTCCACATTGTGCCCTTTCTACCTTTCAGACAAACATGGTATACATATTCACTATACATTGTTTTTATAATGAACTCTACTTCTATCCGTCCCGTTAGCAAGAAGAAAATGAACCATTAATCGTGCGCCCTCCTCCCGCCTACTTCCCTTGTATTCACCGCTTTTTGAAGTGCTAGTCTTATAATCCATAAATAGCGTGATTAAAAAATAAAAATTCATATGCTTGTTTTTTTGTTACAATAAAAGAAAGTTACTTTTCGCAACGGTTTAACTCTCAGGAAAAATGATATATCTAGCAAAAACGTAGTTTGGTCGATATAATGCAACTTCTACCTATAAAAAGAACATGCACCCTTTACATACAACATCATTTTTCTAAATTATACAGGGGGAACGAACATGACCATTGAAAATCAATTTATCCAAAAGGTTTACTATAAAACATTTTTAACAGAAGAAACTTCTACTCCAGTATCGGAAGTACTCGGTGAAGCATATATAAATGAATCTACAAACGAATTCTCCAACATTTCTAATATTCGCTTTGCTCAAGGTGAATTTTATTACCAAAATAAAGACTTTGAAGCAGCAATATTTAAATGGGAGAAAGTAAATAACGAACTTGCACTTTGGGCAACCAAAAATATTGCAGATTCTTATTTCGAACTAGGATTCTTGCCAAAAGCAGAAGAAATTTATCAATCTATCCAAACAGAAGATACAACTCTTACAATGGAAGTTTCCTTACAACTTCTTTCTCTTTACATCGAACAAGATCGTTTAGGTCTAGCATTTAAGACGATTAGTGAGGCTGTTGCATTTCAACCTGACTATCCAAATATTACTGCAATTGCTCGCTCATTCTATGAAAAACAAGAAGATTGGAATAACGCTATCGAACTTGCCGTTCAAGAAGGAATTCGAACACAATCATTACACTGGTTCGATACTTTAATCAATTATGTGAATCAAGGATTTACGAAACAAATCAAACCAGAATATTTCTATGAATCTTTAAAAGCTTTATATACAATTGATCAAGTCCAATTTAAAGAACTTGTTATTGCTCTTTGGAACAGCTATCAAAATGAAAACTTGCATCTACCTTGGATTCAAACAATAAATCATTTATTCTTACATATCGAAACAGACAACAATGACGATTGGCATGAAATTATTGAACGCTACCAAGATACGTACTTTGAATTAATTACTGGTGAACATTTCATGCATGAAATGCAGGGACTTGTACCAGATTTATTAACAAATTGGTTTAGTTTAACGAAAGCAAAAGATGCCCTAGTTGTCTCTGCTGCAGTGTTAGCATGGAATGAAGTTTCACCTACAACTTTAGAGTCATTGCTCGTAAAAAGTGCGGGAGCCCTACTCTCTAATTCAACAGCTGAAACAAATATAAATATGGAAACCGTTTCTCATTTATTCGAAACAATTGCTGTATGGGCTGAAAAAAATGATGTGGATTTAAGTCACCAATTTACGTTACTCGTTCATGAACTATGTGATTTAAATGTTACACAATTACTAATAGCGGGAACTAGTGACCATGATAAGTCATCATTCATCAATTCAATATTAGGAGAGAACATCTTAACTGAGACTGTAACAACTCCTATTCTATTTAAAGATGATAGCCAAACTGAAATAACAGAATTCACTGCGTTAGATGTACACAATATACCGAACTTTGATGAATTCCATCAAATAATGGCTACACCTTCCGATTCTGAGTCAGAACTTGAGAAGAAGTGTATAGAAATTAAGTTACCAAGTAGATTTTTAAGGAAGAATAAATTTGCATTTCTTGTTACGCCATCTGTTCAAGGGCAAGTGGATAAAAATAGCTCATACTTTGAATACTTACAAGCAGCAGATAGCCTTATTTACGTATTAAATTCCGCTTCACCATTGCATGGTGAAGAGCTTGATACATTACTTTATTTACGTGAACAAGTGCCAAACTTACAAATTCATTTCGTATTACACACAAATAATGCGACCAATAATGAAAAACTAATGAGTAAGATTAAAGTCCATTTCCCAAATACAAAGTTCTTCCCATACTCTCCTTCACAAGAGAGTAGCCAGCAACTTGGAGACGTGACAGAGTCTATTCTCTCTAATCTAGCAGAACGCGACATAGAACAAGAACGTATAAAAAAACTAATATGGTTCACTCAAAAAACAATCTCATACCTTGTAAATGAACGTGTGGAATTAGAAAATACATTAGTGAAATCCGTACGCTGGAATAAACATATCTCAGTAAAACTAAACGGATTTATTAACAATCTTACTGCTCTTGAAAAAGATAAAATTCGTTCTATTACAGAATCTTATCTTTTAACGAAAGAAGAAATCACACGAGATATCCATTCTCAAATTCCTGAATTATTACAGAGCTGTTCTGACCTTGTTCAAGAAGATAGTGACTTCAAATTAGTTCATGAAGAATTAAATGCTGCAATGAACGAACGCATTCAAAAACATGTACAGCAAGTGCTTCTTCCTAAATTTACTGGATTTATTCAAGAGTGGATTGAAACAGCGCATAATGAATTTATTCAAGCTCAATCTTATTTAGATGAAATGAGTGAAACGTTTAATAAATTATATAAAGAAGAACGCATGAAACTTCCTTGCGATTTCAAATTACTAGATGACTGGCACCGGGATGTTGTACGTATGACAAATCGAATTACAGTATCGAACATCAATATTTTATTACGCTTTACACCAACACAATTTTTCTTAAAGAGTGCGGGAAAACTATTTGGTAACATGCAAAAAAATCAATCTATGCTCGCAAACAAATATAAACAATACATTGAAACGGAAGATTATACGGAAATTGCTCAAACAATCTCAAAACAATTCTTCCTTCAATTTGAAGTATTTGAAGGCGCATTAGAACGAGATATCATGATGTTCTTTAAAGATCCACTTAGCATACTGAAACAAAATGTAGAATCCGCTCAACTTGAAATACAGGAAGACGAGCAAACACTAGCAACGTTAAGAAGCAACCCAGAAACTTATCACGATCCGTTAGCATTCTTTAAACTGCAACTATTGCAGCACAAATTCGTTTTAAGTACGAACAAAAACAATGAAGACGTCTATGAATTTAATGAGTCTCCTACGATTTAACATAAAAAACCAAGCAAATTTCAGTTTGCTTGGTTTTTTACTTTAATTCATTATTTTCATATGTTCAAATGGATAATAAATTGCCGCTAATTCTCCTAATACATCCGCTTTATCAATAAGTCCTAAACCATTTCTACTATCTCTGCTTATTAAGCGATTATCTCCCATAACAAAAATCTTATTTGTAGGAATTGTAATCGGTCCAAAGTCCTCTGTTAAATTCATAAGTTTTTTTTCAGCTTGTTTTTTATTACTATACAAATACGCTTCCTGTATCACTTCATGATTCACATATAATTGATCATTTCTCACCTCAATGACATCACCAGGCAAACCAATAACCCTTTTCACATAAAAATTATCTGTCTTCACAACAATAATATCTTCTCGCCCATAACTTTCAAATTGCTTTGCCAACTTATTAACAATCACCTTATCCCCATCTTGTAACGTTGGCTTCATGGACGCTCCTTTTACAGTCGTAGGAAAAAACAAAAAGATTTTTGCCAAAAACACCAACAAACATGCAATTGCAATTGTTCCAAAGAATTCACGCCAACGTTTTTTCTTTTGCATCATTCCACCATCTCATCATCTTTTTACTTTTATTATAAGGACTTCAACTACTTGATTTCCACAAAATTCTGAATTGAAAAATTATAATATTGTAAACTTGGAATAATCACCATAAACTTCTTATTTTATATAATTTATATTTATCTCACTATTTGTCCGCAGTAAAACTCCATCTCAAAAATCGGCTGAAGTAAAATAGTAAAAAAGATACCCTCAAAATAGTCTATCTACTATTTTGAGGGTATCTTTTTATATTCCCACATATACAATACACATTTGAGCCGCTACATACGTAAACCAAATCCAAAGGGGTTCATACTTTAATTTGCGCCCTCCAATATCTGTCACTCCTATAATAAAATCAGAAATCACAAATAGTAAACCACCAAAAGCCGGTATCCACCATATTCCTGTATTCTCATAGTATAAGGCGAATGCAAAGCAAGCCATTCCTCCAACCCACAGTCCGTAAATTAGAGCTCCTACCGTAAACAATTTATCTTGCTTATCATTTCGGATAAAGAAGAACCATCCTATAATGAGAAAGAGTCCGTATACGAGTAAACCAATCCAAAAACCATTCCATGAGATGCCTGTTTGCAAAAATGCTTTTACATAAAAACAATGTGCAAGAGCGAAAGTAATCATCCCTCCAATTAGCCTATGACCAATTGGAATCAAACCTGCCATAAATAAATCTCCTACAGTTGATAACGTCATACCTAGTGCAACCCATGTACTATACTCCACTGATGGATCTTGTAACCATATCCAAATTGCACTTGCTGTTAAAGAAAAACTAAGAATAAGACGTACCGCTAAAGGTAATGGCATATTATTTCTTGTCTTTTTTGTCTGCCCTATTGCGTAAATTGCACCAATTAAAAAAAGAATGATTTGTCCAATTAACACCATGTAAAGTAGATTCATAACATGTTCTGCTACTAAAAATATAGACAAATGTATATTATTAGAGTATTCCTGCTTCTACGTGTCCTGTCTCGCTAATCACTCGCTACTACAGTTTGCTGTAACACTCCACAGGCGTAAATTCCGATGTAGCCCACCGTACATATATACAATCTATTTATGTTAGTATTGTATATTTTTTTGCTTGTAAAAGGTTGATTGACGCATTTAAATCTCTATCTATTACATTGCCACATTCACATGTATATACTCGGTCAGACAGCTTTAAATCCGACTTTTTTTGACCGCAACATGAACATATTTTAGAAGATGGATAGAATCTATCCGCTTGCCGTAGTTCAATTCCATATTCCCTACATTTCGTTGATAACCATGTTTTAAAAGCATAAAAACATTGTTGCGCTACAGCTTTAGATAGATGTTTGTTCTTCATCATACCTTTCACATTCAAATCTTCTATTGCAATAAACGTTGGCTTGGTTTTCACCACATCATTTACAATAGACTTTACATACGCTAATCGAATATTTGCTAGCCTAGCATGTAGTTTTTGCACCCTAAGAATATTTTTATCTATATTCGCTCTTTTGTTAGTAACAGATTGTTCACCTCTCTTTTTTCGATTTTCAAATTTACGCGATAAAGAGCGTTGTTCACGTTTTAACCGTTTTTCGATCTTTTTTACTTGTACTGTTTTATTTATATTTTTGTGAGTTTTTCCATCGCTACGTACAGCGAAGTCTTTAATTCCCAAATCAATTCCTAGACCTACTGCATTGAGTGTTGCATTTGGTTTTCCCCCTTTCACTTCACAGAGTATAGACACATAGTATCTTCCTGCTCTTTGATATACTGTACCACTTTTTACAGTTGTATTTTTTGAAATATATCCATACTCTTTTAACCTTATCCAGCCAATTGTAGGAACTTTTACTCTATGTCTTTCTACTGTCCAATCTGTTTTGTTGTTTTTCGGAAAGTAGCACTTCACATCTTGCTTCTTCTTTTTTTTATATCGTGGAAACTGAGATAAACCTTTTAAAAAACGCTTAAAAGCTTTATCTCCATTCATAATCGCTTGTTTTACCGCTTTGCTCGACACTTCTTTAATCCACTGGTCACACTCTTTTGTATGAATGTTGTT